>JBDTMD010000011.1:0-12085 GCA_039934435.1 Burkholderiales bacterium | reverse complement strand
GAGGAACTCGGGCTTGAACTGGTCGCCCGTGCCGATATCGATCGGGATCACCTTGTACGGCAATCCTGTCTCCTCCAGCATGATGTGGATCTTGTGCCCGTTGGGCGTAGGCCAGGTATAGAGGTCGATCATGTGAGTTTCACCAGTTGTTTGCCGAAGTTTTCGCCCTTGAGGAGCCCGATGAGGCCCATGGGCGCATTTTCCAGTCCCTGCACCACCGACTCGCGGTACTTGAGCTTGCCGCCGACAACGAGATCCAGCAAGGCCTGGTTCGCTTCCGGGTAGCGCTGCAGCCAGTCGAACACGATCATGCCCTGCACCTTGACGCGGTTGACCAGGATCGAACGGAACATCTTCACGCCGTACGGCTCCTTGGCGTTGTAATCGGAGATCAGGCCGCAGATCGCCACGCGCCCGCGCACGTTCATCAGCCTGAGAACGGTGTCGAGGATCTCGCCGCCGACGTTCTCGAAATTGGCGTCCACGCCCTTCGGGCACGCGGCCTTGAGCTGCGCGTGCAGGTCGCCCGCCTTGTAGTCGACGCAGGCGTCGAAGCCCAACTCCTTCACCACGTAGTCGCACTTCGCCTTGCCGCCGGCGATGCCGACCGCGCGGCAACCCCAGGCCTTGGCGAGCTGGCCGACGACGCTGCCCACGGCGCCGGAAGCCGCCGACACGACCACCGTCTCGCCCGGCCTGGGCGCGCAGATGTCCTTCATGCCGAAGTACGCCGTGCGCCCCGGCATGCCGAGGCAGCCGAGGAAGTAGGACAGCGACACCTTGGAAGCGTCCACTTTCGTCAGCATCTCGCCCTTGCCGCTCCAGTAGAGCTGCCAGCCCGAGGGTGCGGTCACCTTGTCGCCGGCCTTGAAGGCCGGATGCTTCGACTCGACCACTTCGCCCGCGGTCTCGCCGCTCATCACTTCACCGATCTCGACGCCCTTGACGTAGCTTTTCTGCTGGCTCATGCGGCCGCGCATGTACGGGTCGAGCGACAGCCAGAGGTTCTTCACCAGCACCTCGCCCTCGGCGGGCTTGGGCATCGGCGCCGTCTCGACGCGGAAATTGGCCTCGGTGACCCAGGCTTCCGGGTAGCTCGCGAGGACGACGCGCTTGTTCATGCGGCATTCCTTGAAAAGGCTCCGATGGTAGCGCAGCTACTGCCAGGAAGGCTTGCGCTTTTCGAGGAACGAACGCATGCCCTCGCGCGCCTCGGGCGAAGCGCGCGCGTCGGCGAGCGCCGCCGCGGTCTCGGCGGCCAGTTGCGACGTCAGCGGCGCCCCCTCGACGTGCAGCAGCAGCTTCTTTGCGCGTGCCAATGCCTCGGGCCCCGCCAGCGCGAGCCGCTCGCACATCTTGCCCACGACCGCGTCGAGTTCGGCGGCCACGACACACTCGTGCGCGAAACCGATGCGCTTCGCTTCGGGCGCGGAGAGTCGCTCGCCGGTCAGCATGTAGCGCCGCGCCTGCGCCGCGCCCATGGCGCGCACCAGGTACGGGCTGATCATCGCCGGCACGAGGCCGAGACGGGTCTCCGGCAGCGCGAACTCGGCTTCCTCGGACGCGACGACCAAATCGCAGGCGGCGGCGAGCCCCATGCCGCCGGCGAACGCCGGCCCATGCACGCGCGCCACTACCGGCTTCGGAAAAGCGTGCAGGCGCAATAGAAGCTTGGCAAAGCGCGACGCCTCGCGGCGAGAGCGCGCGCGGGTCATCTTCGCCGCTTTTTCCATCTTCGCGAGGTCGCCGCCCGCGCAGAACGCGGTGCCGCGCCCGGCGAGCACCAGCACGCGCGTCGCGGCGTCCTTCTCCAGCACGTCGAGCGCCGTTTCCAGCGCGGCGATCTGCTCGTCGCTGAGCGCATTGCGCGCCTGCGGCCGGTTCATCCACAGCCAGGCCGCCGCCGCGTGACGCTGGATGTCGAGGATCACGACCTGGCCATCAGACGAGCGGCTTGCTTTTCGCCGCCAGCTCTCGCAGGAGCTTGGGCGGGGCGAAGCGCGGCCCGCACGACTTCGCCAGCGCCTCGGCGCGCTTGACGAATTTCTTCGTGCCGACATGGTTCACGTACTGCAGCGCGCCGCCCGCCCAGGCGGGAAAACCGATGCCGAACACCGAGCCGATGTTGCCGTCGCGCACGTGCTCGAGCACGCCTTCCTCGAGGCAGCGCGCCGTCTCGATCGCCTGGCGATAGAGCAGGCGTTCCTTCAATTCCTCGAAGTCCCACTTCGCGCTTTTTTTGCCGTAGATCTTCGCCAGCTCCGGCCAGAGGAACTTCCCGCCCTCGTTCGGGTACTCGTAGAAACCGCCGCCGCCCGCGCGACCCGGGCGCTTGAATTCCTTCACCATGCGCTGGATCACTTCCTGCCCGGGTTGCGGCGAGTACTTTTTGCCCTCGGCCTCGAGGTCGGCCTTCGCCTGGTCCATGACGGCGACCGAGAGCGACATCGAGGTCTCGTCGATCACGGCAAGCGGCCCCACCGGCATGCCGGCGAAGCGCCCCGCGTTTTCGATCGCAGCCGCGGGGATGCCTTCGGCGAGCATGGCGCAGCCTTCGGCGACGAAGGTGCCGAAGGTGCGGCTGGTGTAGAAACCGCGCGCGTCGTTCACCACGATCGGGATCTTGCCGATCTGCAGCACGTAGTCGTAGGCGTGCGCCAGCGTTTCGGCCGAGGTCTTCTTGCCCTTGATGATCTCCACCAGCGGCATGCGGTCGACCGGGGAAAAGAAGTGCAGGCCGATGAAGTTCTCAGGCTTCGAGAACGACTGCGCGAGGCCGGTGATCGGTAGCGTCGAAGTGTTGGAGGCGAAAAAGCCGCCTTGGGCGAGCATCGGCTCGGCTTCCTTCGTCACCTGCGCCTTGAGGTCGCGCTTTTCGAACACCGCTTCGATGATCAGGTCGCAGCCCCGCAGGTCGGCGGCGCTCGCCGTCGGCGTGATCAGCGCTGGAACCTGCGGACGGTTGCGCTCCGCCGCCAGCTTTTCGCTGTAGGACCTGCCGTTCTGCGCCTGCTCGAGGGTCACGTCCTTGAGAACGCACGGCACGCCGCGGCTTGCGTTCACCCAGGCGATGCCGCCGCCCATCATGCCGGCACCGAGGATGCCGACTTTTTGCGCCTTCCACTTCGGCACGTCTTTGGGTCGCGAAGCCCCCGAGCGGATCGCGGTGCGGTTGAAAAACAGCGAGATCAGGTTCTTCGCCACCTGTCCGACGGCGAGCTTCGCGAGGTAGCGCGATTCAATCCTGAGCGCCGTATCGAAATCGACGCTCGCGCCTTCCACCGCGGCGGCCATGATGGCCTCCGGCGCCGGATACAGGCCGCGCGTCTTCCCGATCAACATCGCCGGCGCAATGGTGAGCATCTGAGCGATCTGCGGACTGGCCGGCGTGCCCCCGGGAATGCGGTAGTTCGCGTCGTCCCACGGCTGCGTCGGCGACGGATTATTGGCGATCCATTCGCGCGCCATACGGTAGAGATCCTCCCGGCTGGCGGCGAGTACCTGCAGGAGCCCGAGCTTCGCCGCTTCCTGCGGGCGCAGGGTCCTGCCTTCCATCAGCATGGGCAGGGCCGCCTGCAGGCCGAGAAGGCGGACGGTCTTCGTTACGCCGCCCGCTCCTGGCAGCAGTCCCAGTGTGGCCTCGGGCAGTCCCAGTTCGATCCGCTCGTCATTCAGGCAGATGCGGCAGTGCGCGGCAAGCGCGAGCTCCCAGCCACCGCCCAGAGCCGCGCCTTCCAGCGCCGCGACCACGGGCCTGCCGAGCTGCTCGAGCTTGCGGAACTGCGCCTTCGCCGCCTCGATCCACGCGAATACCTTGGGACCGTCGTCGGGCCCGAACTTGAGCACGTCCTTCAGCTCCGCGCCGGCGAAGAAAGTCTTCTTCGCCGAGCACAGGATGACGCCGGCAATGCTGTCCTTTTCCTTCTCCAGGCGCGCCACCGCCTCTGTGAACGCCGTCTGCCACGCCGCGGTCATGGTATTGACCGGCGCGCCGGGCGCGTCGAAGGTCAGGGTGACGACGCGGTCGTCACCCTTTTCAAAACGTAACGACATCAGAGGCGCTCGACGATGGTGGCGATGCCCATGCCGCCGCCGACGCATAGCGTCGCGAGGCCATAGCGCAGCTTGCGGCGCTCGAGCTCGTCGATCAGCGCGCCGAGGATCATGGCGCCGGTGGCGCCGAGCGGGTGTCCCATGGCGATCGAGCCGCCGTTGACGTTCACTTTCTCCTCGGGCACGCCCATTTCCTTCATGAACTTCATCGGCACGACGGCGAAGGCTTCGTTCACTTCGAACAAATCGATCTGGCCGATCTTCAGCTTCGCTTTCTCGAGCGCCTTGCGCGCCGCGGGCATCGGTCCCGTGAGCATGATCGTCGGATCGGCGCCGGAGAGGGCCGCGGCGACGATGCGCGCGCGCGGCTTGAGGCCCAGTTCCCTGCCCTTCTTCTCGGTGCCGATGAGGACGGCGGCCGAGCCGTCGACGATGCCCGAGGAATTGCCCGCGGTGTGCACATGGTGGATGCGCTCGACCATCGGGTAGCGCCGGATCGCCACCGCGTCGTAGCCCATCTCGCCCATCTTGTCGAAGGAGAGCTTCAACGCAGCCAGGCCTTCTTTCGTCGTGTGCGGCTTGATGAACTCGTCGTGATCGAGAATCACGTCGCCGACGGCGTCCTTCACCGGCACGACGGATTTTTTGAAGCGGCCGCTGTCCCGAGCCGCGGCAGCTTTCTGCTGCGATTTCAGCGCGAATTCGTCCACCGCGTCGCGCGAAAACTCTTCCAGCGTGGCGATGAGGTCGGCGCTGATGCCCTGCGGGATGAAGGCGGTGTCGATGCTGGTCTGCGGATCGCAGGCCCAGGCGCCGCGGTCCGAGCCCATCGGCACGCGCGACATCGACTCGATGCCGCCGGCCACCACCAGGTCCTCCCAGCCCGAGCGCACTTTCTGCGCGGCGAGATTCACCGCTTCCAGGCCCGAGGCGCAGAAGCGGTTCAATTGGAACCCCGGTACTTTCCAGTCCCAGCCCGCGGCGAGCGCCGCGGTCTTGGCGATGCACGAGCCCTGCTCGCCCGAGGCCGTGACGCAGCCCATCACCACGTCCTCCACTTCTCCGGTGTCGAAATCGTTCCGGCGCTGCAGCTCCTGCAGCACGCCGGCGAGCAGCGTCACCGGCTTCACTTCATGCAGCGAGCCGTCGCGCTTGCCCTTGCCGCGCGGCGTGCGGATCGCATCGAAGATCATCGCTTCATGTGCGTTCTTAGCCATCCTTGCCTCCAAGTCCCAGCGACCGGGAAATGACTTCCTTCATGATCTCGTTGGTGCCGCCGTAGATGCGCTGCACGCGCGCGTCGGCGTAGGCGCGGGCGATGGGGAACTCCCACATGAAACCGTAGCCGCCGTGCAGCTGCAGGCATTCGTCGATCACCTTGCACTCCAGGTCCGAAACCCAGTATTTGGCCATCGACGCAGTGGCCGTGTCGAGCTTTTCCTCGAGCAGCAGCGCCATGCAGCGATCGACGAACACGCGCGCCACCTGCACCTCGGTCGTCATCTCGGCGAGCTTGAAGCGCGTGTTCTGGAAGCTCGCCACCGTCTTGCCGAAGGCCTTGCGCTCGGTAACGTACGCCTTGGTCCATTCCACCGCGGCCTCAGCCTTGGCGACTGCGCCAATGGCGATCTGCATGCGCTCCCAGGGCAGCTCCTGCATCAGGTAGATGAAGCCGTTGTTCTCCTGGCCGAGGAGGTTCTCCGCCGGCACCTCAACGTTGTCGAAGAACAGCTCCGCGGTGTCCTGGCCCTTGAGGCCGAGTTTCTTCAGCCGTTTTCCCTTGGTGAAGCCCTTCATCGAGGTATCGACGACGACGAGGCTGGTGCCCTTGGCGCCCTGTGCCGGGTCCGTCTTGGCGACGACGATGACGAGGTCGCAATGCCAGCCGTTGGTGATGAAGGTCTTCGAGCCGTTGACGACATACTTGCCGGCTTTTTTCTGCGCGGTCGTCTTCACCGCCTGCAGGTCGGAGCCGGCACCGGGCTCGCTCATGGCGATGGCGCCGATCATCTCGCCCGCCGCCATTTTCGGCAGGTACTTCTTCTTCAGCGCGTCGCTGCCGTAGCGCAGCAGGTACGGCGCGACGATCTCGGAGTGCAGACCCCAGCCCAGCGACGAATTGTTGGCGCGCGCCTGCTCCTCCATCAGCACCATGCTGTAGAGGCGATCCGCGCCCGCGCCGCCGAATTCCTCGGGCATTGAGCAGCACAGAAACCCGTTGGCGCCCGCCTTCTTCCACACCTCGCGATCGACGTAGCCCTGCTCCTGCCAGCGCTCGTCGTGCGGCACCACTTCGGTTTCCATGAAGCGGCGCACGCTGTCGCGAAAAGTCTCGTGCTCCGGGGAAAAGAGCGTCCGCGGGATCATTGACGGATCATATTCCATTGATGGACACTGACCAAGCAAATGCTTTTCTTCCGTCTCGGCTAATGCCGGCAATCGTCTCGAAGCTTGATCCCGCGGGCGCCGCATTTCAGCGCAACCGCGCCAGCCTGCTGGCGCAGATCGAGCGCCTGCGGGCGCTGGAAGCGCGCACGCGCGACGAATCCGCAAAAGCGAAGCCCTTGTTCGACAAGCGCGGCCAGTTGCTGCCGCGCGAGCGCCTCGCGCGCCTGCTCGATCCGGGCGCGCCCTGGCTCGAGCTCTCGTCGATGGCGGGCTACTGCCTCGACGACGCCGACCCCGAAAAGACCGTTCCCGGCGGCGGCATGGTTGCAGGCATCGGCTATGTCTCGGGCGTGCGCGCGATGGTGGTGGCGAGCGACTCGGGCATCGACGCCGGCGCGATCCAGCATATGGGGCGCGAGAAGCTGCTGCGCGCGCAGGAGCTCGCGATGCAGAACCGCCTGCCCTTCGTTCACCTCGTCGAATCGGCGGGCGCGAACCTGCTCAAGTACCGCGTAGAAGGCTTCATTCATGGCGGCGCGATCTTCTACAACCTGGCGAAGCTCTCCGCCGCGGGCCTGCCGGTGATCACGGTGGTGCACGGCTCTTCCACCGCCGGTGGCGCGTACATGCCCGGGCTTTCCGATTACGTGATCATGGTGCGCGGGCGCGCGAAAGCGTTCCTCGCCGGGCCGCCGCTGCTGAAAGCGGCCACCGGCGAAATCGCCACCGATGAGGAACTCGGCGGCGCAGTGATGCACACGCACGTCTCGGGTCTCGGCGAATATCTCGCCGAGAACGACGCCGATGGCATCCGCTACGCGCGCGAAGTGCTCTCGCGCCTCGACTGGCAATCGTCGTTCAAGCCGGGCGGCAAGCCGCCGCGCTACGACGCCGACGAGCTGCTCGGCGTGATCCCAGAGGACTACAAAAAGCCCGTGGACATGCGCGAGGTCCTGGCGAGGATCGCAGATGACTCCGACTTCCTCGACTTCAAGCCCGACTACGGGGCGGCGACCGTGTGCGGTCACGCCGCGGTGCAGGGGTTTCGCGTCGGCATCGTCACCAACAACGGCCCGCTCGATCCCGCGGGCGCGAACAAGGCGACGCACTTCATCCAGTCCTGCTGCCAGGCTGGATTGCCGATCCTCTACCTGCAGAACACCACCGGCTACATCGTCGGCAAGGCCTCGGAGGAAGCCGGCATGATCAAGCACGGCTCGAAAATGATCCAGGCGGTGTCGAACGCGAATGTCCCGCAGATCACGCTGATGTGCGGCGCGTCCTTCGGTGCCGGCAACTACGGCATGTGCGGCCGCGCCTATCGGCCGCGCTTCCTGTTTTCGTGGCCGAACGCGCAGACTGCGGTGATGGGCGCCGGGCAGGCTGCGCTCACCATGGCGATCATCATGGAAGCGGGCATGAAGAGAAAGGGCCAGGACGTGGACCATCAGCAGATCGACGCCATGAAGGCGAAGATCGTCGCCAACTTTGAGCGCCAGCAAAGCGCCCTCGTCACTTCGGCGCGGCTCCTCGACGACGGCATCATCGACCCGCGCGATACGCGAAATGTGCTTGGCTTCGCGCTGTCGATCTGCAAGGACGGCGACGCGCGCACGGCGCGGCCCGTTCAATTCGGCGTCGCCAGGCCCTGATTCGGCATGGCGGCGACCAAGCTGGACATCTTCGTCACCGGCGACGGCGCGGTTGACGCCGCTCCTTCGGGCGTTCTAAGCTGCGCGCGCAGTTTCCCATCCGAGGAGAAACCGAAAATGAGAAAGATCATTGCCTGGGCGCCCGCGCTCGCGGCGGCCACGCTGCTTGCCGCGCCCGCGCTCGGCGCCGACCTGCCGAAGACCAACGTCAAGGTCATCGGCTACTTCAGCAACCTGGCGCAGACCAAGCGCGTCGAGAAGCCGTTCTGGACCGAGAAGATCACGAAAGACTCGGGCGGGGCGATCACCGCGGACTACAACAACATGGACGTGCTGGGGGTGAACGACTTCCAGATCCTGCACATGACCCAGCTCGGGGTGACCGACTTCGCCGCCTCCGACATCAGCAAAATGGCGGGCGAGGATCCGGTGTTCGAGGGTTGCGACCTGGCTGGCATCACCAACGACATCGACACCGCGCGCAAAGCGTGCGAGGTGTGGAAGCCGGTGATGGCCGCGCACATGAAGGACAAGTTCAAAACCGGGCTGATGCTGCTCATGCCGAACCCGCCGATCGTGTTCTGGTGCCGCGACAAGATCACGGGCCTGGGCGACCTGAAGGGCAAGAAGGTGCGCGTGTTCAACAAGACCCAGACCGACTTCGTCAGCGCGGTGGGCGCCGAGACGGTGACCATGCCGTTCCCGGACGTGGTGCCGGCGCTGCAGCGCGGGGTGGTCGATTGCGCGCTGACCGGGACGCTGTCGGGCAACACCGCCGGCTGGCCGGAGGTGTCGAAGTACCTGTTCCCGCTCGCGGTCGGCTGGTCGATCGCCTACGAAGGGGCGAACCTGAACAGCTGGGACAAGTTCGCGCCGTCGGTGCGCACGTTCTTCATCGGGGAGTTCAAGCAGCTCGAGAACGACATGTGGAAGATCGGCGCCCAGGCGACCGAGGAAGGCGTCAACTGCAACACCGGCAAGGGCAGCTGTACGCTCGGCAAGCCGGGCAGCATGACGCTGGTCAAGATCTCCGCCGCCGACGAGGCGCTGAAGAAGAAGCTGGTGCAGGACGTGGTGCTGGTCAAGTGGGGCAAGCGCTGCGGCAAGGCCTGCGCCGAGCAGTGGAATTCGACGGTCGGCAAGGTGGTCGGCCTGCAGATCCCGCTCGATAAGCTCTGATCGGTGGACAGCCTGCTGAGGCTCGCGCGCCTGGTCGCGCGGGCCGGCTGCTGGTTCGGCGGCGCGATGGTGGCGCTTGCCGCGTTGATGATCGCGCTCGACGTGCTGGCGCGCAAGCTGTTCAGCGTGTCGATCGGCGCCTCGAGCGAGGTCTCGGGCTACGTGCTGGCGATCGGCACCAGCTGGGCGCTCGCACTGGCGCTGCTCGACCGCGCGCACGTGCGCATCGACTCGCTCTACGCGGCGCTTCCGGTACGGCTTTGCGCCCTGCTCGACATGCTCGCGCTGATCGCGTTCATGGTGTTCGCCGCCTTCACCACCTGGCAGGGCGGCAAGGTGCTCGCCAATTCGATCAGGGTCGATGCCCACTCGCTCACGCCGCTGGGGACGCTGCTCGCGATCCCGCAGTTGTTCTGGGTCGCCGGCTTCGTGCTGTTCTCGACGGTGCTGCTGCTGCTGTTCGCGCGCGCGGCGCTGCTGTTCGCGCGCGGGCGCTGGGAGGACGTGCAGCGGCTGCTCGGCCCGCGCACTGCGCAGCAGGAGCTCGAAGAGGCGCTGCACGAGCGCGGGCGCTACAAGGCGCCGCAGGGCTGACGGGGATCGCGCTTGGTCTGGACCGCAATCCTCGTCCTGCTCGCGATCCTGGCGCTGAGCATTCCGGTCGCCGCCGGCCTGCTACTGCTCGGGCTGGTGCTGGACTATGCCTATTCGTTCCTGCCGCTCAGGCTCGCGATCGGCGAGATCACCTGGTCGACCTCGACCAACTTCATCCTGTTTGCGATTCCGCTGTTCATCTTGCTGGGGGAGATCCTGCTGCGCTCGGGCATCGCCGAGCGCATGTACGCCGCCATGACGCACTGGCTGTCGTGGCTGCCGGGCGGGCTGATGCACTCGAACATCGGCGCCTGCACCCTGTTCGCAGCGGTCTCGGGCTCGAGCGTGGCCACCGCCGCGACCATCGGCACGGTGGCGGTGGAGCAGATAGACAAGTACGGCTACAACGAGCGGCTCTACCTCGGCACCATCGCCGCGGGCGGCACCATCGGCATCCTGATTCCGCCCTCGATCCCGATGATCGTCTACGGCGCGCTTACCGACACGTCGATCCCGCAGCTATACCTCGCGGGCATCGTCCCGGGCGCGGTGCTGACGGTGCTGTTCATGCTCACGGTGATCGTCGCCTGCCTCGTGCGCCCGCGCTGGGGCGGGCACCGCGTCGAGACGAGCTGGCAGGCGCGCTGGAGGTCGCTGCCCGACCTTATTCCGCCGTTGCTGATCTTCATCGTGGTGATCGGCTCGATCTACGGCGGCATCGCGACGCCGACCGAGTCGGCCGGCCTGGGCGTGGTGGCCGCGTTTGCGCTCGCGGCCTGGCGCAGGCGACTGTCCTGGCGGATGCTGATCGACACCTTCGAGGGCACCATGAAAACCACCGCGATGATCATGGCGATCCTGATCGCGGCCTATTTCGTCAATTTCATCATCACCTCGATCGGCCTGTCGGGCAAGGTGATGACCTACGTGACCGGGTTCGGGCTGTCGCCCACCGGCACCATCATCGCGATCGTACTGTTCTACCTCGTGCTCGGCATGTTCATGGAGTCGCTGTCGATGCTGGTGGCGACGGTGCCGATCATCACCCCGGTAGTCGCGGGGCTGGGCTTCATCCCGATCTGGTTCGGGGTGCTGATGATGCTGCTGATCGAGACCGCGCTTATCACGCCCCCGGTGGGCTTCAATCTGTTCGTCGTACAGGGCGTGCGCCCGCGCGGCCAGATCTACGACGTGATCGTGGGCTCGGCGCCGTTCGTGATCACCCTGATGGTGATGATCGCGCTGCTGATCGCGTTCCCGCAGATCGCGCTCTGGCTGCCGGCCAAGCTCTCTTGAGCTCAGAAACCGTATAACGGGGCCGGATTGTCGGCCAAGATGCGCCGGCGCAGCGCCGGGTCCGGAATCCACTGCGCGAGCAGCGCGCTCCACGCCTCGAGCGGCGCATCGAGCGGGGTATAGGCACATCCCGGGTTGTAGGGGTATCGCTCTTCAGGCCCGAATACGTGGGCGTGGGTGTCGCAAAATGCGCTGTCGGCGGCGGTCATCGGAAGCGAGGTGAGGCGCTGGCTGCGCATGGCCGCGGCAGACCTGAGCGCGGCTGACCTAGCCGGGCTGAACCCCCGATCCGATCGACCGGTCGTCCCACAGTAGAATCATCCCAGGATGCGCGCGCCGCTCGATCCCAGGGGCCGCATCGCTTGTTTTCTGTCATCGGCCGACCAGAGACGACGAAGGACGCGCGCCCATGCGATTCACTCAGGAACACGAAGAGATCCGGAGGAACCTCAAGCGCCTCATCGACAACGAGATCAACCCGCATGTCGACGAGTGGGAGGCGGCGGAGCAGTTCCCGGCGCACGAGGTGTTCAAAAAGCTGGGCAACCTCGGGCTGCTCGGCCTCACCAAGCCCGAGGCCTTTGGCGGCGCGGCGCTCGACTACAGCTACTCGATGGTGATGGCCGAGACCCTCGGCCATATCCGCTGCGGCGGCGTGCCGATGGCGATCGGCGTGCAGACCGACATGGCGACCCCCGCGCTCGCGCGCTTTGGCTCCGACGAGCTGCGCAAGCAGTTCCTCGCGCCTTCGATCTCCGGCGACTATGTGGCCTGCGTCGGCGTCTCCGAGCCCGGCGCCGGCTCGGACGTGGCTTCGATCAAGACCACCGCGAAGAAAGTGGGTGGCGACTACGTCATCAACGGCGCGAAGATGTGGATCACCAACAGCCTGCAGGCCGACTGGATGTGCCTGCTCGCCAATA
>JBDTMD010000010.1:0-12209 GCA_039934435.1 Burkholderiales bacterium | reverse complement strand
GCGCCACGGGGTACGGCTCCATGAACCAGTGGGCGGCCGCGCTCATCTCGCCGGAAGTGGCGGCGCGCGTCGGCAAGTGCTGGGGCCTGGGTTCGGACACCAAGTACGATCCGGGGCCGTGGGTCGGAGAGCTGCGCAATATGTGGAAGCCGACACAGCAGCCGGGGCTGTGGTTCATGGGCGGCAACCTGATGCAGGCGCGGCACTACTCGCTGTACCTCGCGCTGCAATTGAAAGCGCGTTACGAGGGCCTCGAGACGCCCGTGTACTACGTCGAACCGGTGCACCACCCATGAAGTGGAAGATGGCGGAGAATTCGCTCTTCGCCGTCCTGCTGCGCTCGCAGTGGTGGTGGAGCGTGCTGGTCGCCATTGGCGTGTTCGCAGTAGTGCGGCTGTTCATGGCGTGGGGCTACGCCCTGTTCGCCGTCAGCCCGTTCATCGTCATCGCGGCGATGGCCGCCTGGCGGCAGCTGCGCGTGCCGAGCGGCGCGCGGCTGGAAAAATCGCTCGCCGGCGTGCGCGCACTGTCGTGGGAAGATTTTTCCCGCACACTGGAAGCGCACTTCGCAAGCGACGGCTACGCAGTGAAGCGCATCGAGGGCGTTGCCGATTTCGAGCTCGAGAAATCCGGCCGCGTGTCCCTGGTCAGCGCGCGCCGCTGGAAAGCGTCGCGCACGGGCGTCGAGCCGCTGAAGGAGCTGGCCGCGGCGGGCGACAAGCGCGGCGCCGCCGAGTGCCTGTACGTGGTGGCGGGAGAAATGAGCGAGCAGGCGGGCAAACTCGCCACCGAGAAGGGCATCAGGCTGGTGGCGGGCGCGAGCCTGATCAAATTGCTCAAGCGCTAGGCGGCTTCGCTGCGTGAAGCACTTGCCGGCGCGGCGACGTCGAGCGTCGTCACGCGGCGCAATTCGCGCCGGTGCTTCGTGTCGTCGAACGGCCGGCCGCGATGCATCGTCGCCAGGTTGTCCCAGATCACCAGGTCGCCCACGCGCCAGGCGTGGCGGTAGACGAACTGCGGCCGCGTCGCGTGCTCCATCAGGTCGCGAAGCAGCAGCCGGCCCTCGGGCACCGGCCGGTCGACGATGCGCGAGGCGTGCGACGCGAGGTACAGCGAGCGGCGGCCGGTGCGCGGGTTGGTGCGCACCACCGGGTGCGCGGCGCCCGGCAGCTTTTGCTGCTCCTCGGCCGAAAAGTCGAAGCCGAGGGTCATGCGCGAATAGGCGATCGAGTGGTGCGCGCGCAGGCCCTCGAGGCTCTGCCGGGTCTCGGCCTCGAGCGCGTCGTAGGCCGCGCGCAGGTCGGCGAACTCGGTATCGGCGGCGACCGCGGGCACGACCTTGGCCGAGAGCATCGAATAGCGTCCCGGCGGATCCTGGAACGAGGCGTCGGTGTGCCACAGGCGGTTGCCGAGCGCATACATGCGGCGCCGGTCGCCGGCGCTGATAATGGCCCCACCCTCGTCGACGTTCGAGATGTCGGTCAGGGCTTCGTTGCCGAAGCGGTTCTTGCCGACGACCGCGGCGCCGGTCTTGGTGTGCAGCGTGCCATCGAAACGCTCGGCAAACGCGAGCTGCTCGTCGTTGGCGAATGCCTGGTCGCGGAACACGAGCACCGCAAATTCGTCCATCGCCGCCCGGATCGCGTCGAGCGTCCTGCGGTCGGTGACGCGGCGCAGGTCGATGACGCTCGCCTCGGCGGCGAACAGCGGATGCAACGCGCGGAACGACAGGGGCATCGGGCGATTTTATGCCACGCCGCCGCGCTGTGGGCCGTGCGATGTGCTGCGGCCGTTAGACTGGGTGACTGAATGGCGAACTCCTTGACCCGTTGGGCGAAACGATGGCAACCGCGGCTGCTCCTGGTGCTGCTGGCGATGACCGGAGGCGTGGCGGTGGCGGAATACGCGCCACCCGAGACAGGCTTTGCGGGTATGCAGGCCCACCGCATCGACGAGCCCGTATTGGGAGGCCACATGGTCGTGTACGAGGGCGGACGCGGACACTCGCGATCGGTGCTCCTGGTGCACGGTATCGGCCAGGCCGGCGCGCGCGACTGGCGCGAGACGGTCGGCTGGCTGCAGGCTTCGTTTCACGTCATCGCCGTCGACCTGCCGGGATTCGGCGCTTCCGACAAGGCCAACGCCCTGTATTCGCCGGGCAACTACGCGCGCGTGCTCAAGCATGTCGCCGGGCGGTTCCTGCCGCGGCCGTTCGCGCTGGTGGGCCATTCGATGGGTGCGGTGGTGGCCTTGCGCTACGCGGCGGCCTACCCGCAGGACGTCGAACGGCTGGTCGTCATCGACGCACCGGGCGTCCTGCAGCGCTACTCGGTCACCAGCCAGTTCCTTGCCCACCTCGGCATGCAATTCATGCCGCCGTGGCTGGATCCGCCGGAAGAGCTCGTCGCCCTCGCGCGCCGGCTGCTTGCGCCGCTCGAGCGCTTGCGATTCGACCCGCAGGTGATCCTCGCCAGCCCGCAGCTGCGCGAGAGGCTGTTCGCCGGCGATCCCGTCAAGATTGCCGGCCTTGCGGTGGTGAGCGAGAACCTGAGCACGATCGTTCCCGCGGTGCGGGCCGAAACCCTGATCCTCTGGGGCAGCGACGATACGCTGGTGCCGTTGCGCACCGGCCGCGTTCTGGCGCTGAAGCTGCCGCGCGCTCAGCTAGAGGTGATTGAGCGGGCCGGGCACACGCCGATGCTCGAGGCGCCAGACGGGTTTCGCGCCGCCCTGCAACCATTTCTGGAAAACGGCTTGCCGCCCGCATCGAAGGCGGCGCCTGCGCTGCTGGCGAAACACGGCACGGCCGAGTGCCGGAACGAGCGCCACCGCGTATTCGAGGGCGACTACGACCGCCTGACGATCGAAGGCTGCCAGCAAGTCCGCATCCGCAATGCCCGGGTGCGCGAGCTGCGCATCATCAATTCCACGGTCGCCATCGACGACAGCCGCGTCGGCGGCGGCGCGACCGGCCTGTACGCGAGCAACGCGACCGTGGTGGCGACGGGCGTGCGCATCGAAGGCGAGGTTGCGATCACCGCGCTCGACAGCCGGCTCGACCTCGCGGCCGTTGATCTCATCGGCAGCCGCGCGGCGGTGACGGCGCCGACCTGGAGTTACGTCGTGTTCTCGTTCAGCCGCGTCGACAGTCCGAATGCGCGGGGCGAGGTGCACGCCTACTTCACGATCGGGCCGGCAAACCCGCTGTAGCGTTGGCACGCCTCGGCCGCATAATCGAATCTCGACCGAACCCGAGGAACGCCCGATGCCGCCGACACTCGCTTCCCGCACCGCTCTCGTCACTGGCGCGTCGCGCGGCATCGGCAAGGCGATCGCGCTGGCGTTGGCCGAAGCCGGCGCCAACGTCGCGGTAAATTACCGCGAGCGCAAGGCCGAGGCCGAATCGACCGTCAAGGCGATCCAGGCGCTCGGCAGAAAGGCCGCCGCATTCCAGGCCGATGTCTCGCTGGCGGCGGCGGTCGCGGGGCTGATCCGCCACGCCGAGTCCGCGCTCGGTCCGATCGACATCCTCGTCAACAACGCGGGAGTCGCCCAGCGCCGCGGGCTCGAGGAGCTCAGCGAGGAAGACTTCGACCGCGCGATCGCGGTCAATCTGAAGTCCGCGTTTCTGTGCACGCAGGCGCTCTATGCCGGGATGCGCGCGCGCGCTTGGGGGCGCATCATCAACATCTCCTCGGGCGCGGCGCGCGGCGCGGGCGTGGTCGGCGCGCACTACAACGCGTCGAAGGCCGGGATGGAGGGCCTGACGCGCGGCTACGCGGCGCGGCTGGCAAAGGATGGCGTGACGGTCAACGCTGTTGCGCCCTCGCTGATCGAAACCGAAATGATCGCCGACCACCGCAAGGAATCCGTCGCCAGGATTCCGGTGGGACGACTGGGCACGGCCGAGGAAGTCGCCGCGGTGGTGGTGATGGTGGCGGCGAACGCCTACATGACCGGCCAGACCGTGCAGGTGAATGGCGGCATGCACTTTAACTGACGCGCCGATGAGCGAAGCCGCGCCGCGCCTGGACGAGTTGCTGGCCGCTGCTGCCGGGCGCTGCGCCGGGCGCGAGGCGCTCGCCGGCGAGCGAGCACTCAACTACGCCGAATTGCTGGCCGAGGCGCAAGCCGTGGCCGACGCATTCCGGCAAGCGGGCCTGGCGCGCGACGAGCCGCTGCACGTGCGCGTGTCGAACCACCCGCTCGATCTGGTCGCCTTTTTCGGCGCCTGGCTCGCAGGCGGCGTGGTGGTGCCGGTGCACCGCAGCTCGCCGGCGCTTGCGGCAGCGCAGATCGCGAGCCGCACCCTGGCGCGTTTCGAGTGGGATGCGCTGGCGGCAACGCCGCTCAAACGCCTGGCGAAAGACGCGCCACCGCGGCGCGAGATCCTGGAAGGCAGTGCGCTCGTCGTGTTCACTTCGGGCTCCTCGGGGACGCCCAAGGGGGCGGTGCTGTCGCACCGCGCCTTTGCCGGCAAGCTCGATGCGATCCAGTCGCAGCTCGGCTTCGGCGAGGACGAGCGCACGCTGCTGGTGCTCAACATCACTTTCAGCTTCGGCATCTGGGTGGCGCTACTGACGTTGATGCACGGCGGGCGGTTGCTGTCGGTCGAGAAGTTCGTGCCCGCGATGTTTGTCGACCAGCTGCGCACCGAGTCGATCACGCGCGTCGGCGTGGTGCCGACCATGATGCGCGCGCTGATCCTCGATCAACCGGCCGCGGCGCTCGCGCAATCCGGCCGCGCGCTTGCGGCGGCGGCAACGCTTCGAACCGTGATGATCGGCGGCGAGTCGCTCGGCAAGGGCCTGGGCGATACGCTGCGCGAGCTATACGCGCCGGCCGCGCTGGTCGACATCTACGGGCTCACAGAAACCTCGACCTGCGATTTCTTCCTCATGCCGGAGGATGTTCCGCGCTACGCCGGCTGCATCGGTCGACCTGCGCCTGGCGTCGAGTTTCGCATTCGCGACAGCGACGGCGGCGCGGTGGTCCGGGGCGAGGTGGGCGAGCTTTGCATCACGAGCCCCTTCCTGATGAACGGCTACCTCGGACAACCCGAGCTGAATCCGATCGATGCCGCCGGCTGGCTCGCCACCGGAGACCTTGCGCGCGAGCGCGATGCGGGGGTGGTTGAGATCGCCGGCCGCAAGAAGGAGCTGATCGTGCGCGGCGGCAACAAGATCACGCCGCAGGAGATCGAGTTCGCCCTGAGCGCGCACCCCAAAGTGGCGGCGGCGCTCGCCGTGGGCCGGCCCGACGAGCGCCTCGGGCAGCGTATTCACGCGCTGGTGGTGCCGCGCGATCCGAGCCTGAGCGCCGACGAGTTGCGTGCGTTTCTGGCCGAGCGGCTGGAAAAATTCAAGCAGCCCGACGCGCTCTACTTTTCGCGCGAGCTGCCCGCGGGGCGCACCGGCAAGGCCGATCGCGGCCGCTTCGCGGAGATGCTCGAGGCCGGCGAGCTTTCGCCCGCCTAGGGCGCGCTCGCATCTAGAATAGGGAGGACCGGTGCATGAGCGAGTTCCAGAACATCCGCGTGTCGAGCGAATCTGGCGTGGCGCAGCTTCAGCTGCACCGCCCGGAGCGGATCAACGCGCTCAACAAGGCGATGCTCATCGAGATCAACGCCGCGCTCGATGCGCTGGAGTCCGACGCCACGGTGCGCGTGATCGTCCTGTCAGGCGCCGGGCGGGGATTTTCGTCGGGCTTCGACCTGAAGGAGCAGATGGAGCGCCGCCCCGAGGGCGCGAAAGTGTGGCGCGAAGTGCTCGATCTCGATTTCTCGACCACCATGAGGTTCTGGGACTCGCCCAAGCCGACCATCGCCGCGATCCACGGCGCCTGCATGGCCGGCGCCTTCGAGATGGCGCTGGCGTGCGATCTTTCCGTGTGCTCGCGCGACGCGGTGTTCGGCGAGCCCGAGCTGAAATTCGGCGCCGGCATCGTCACGCTGCTGCTGCCCTGGGTGGTGGGGCCCAAAGCCGCCAAGGACATCATCCTCACGGGCGATGATGCGATCAACGCCGAGCGCGCGTTGGCGCTGGGCATCGTCAGCCGAGTGGTGGCCGAGGGCGAGCACCTCACGACGGCGCTGCGCATCGCGCGCCAGATCGCGGCGCTCGACCCGGACCTGGTGCGCGACACCAAGAAGGCGCTCAACCGCAGCTACGAGATCCAGGGCATGCGCGCGGCACTCGACGCCGCGCTCGACATCGACCACGCCATCGAGTCGCACGGCTCGCCCGACAAGCGCCGCTTCATGGACATCGCGCGCGACAAAGGACTAAAGGCCGCGCTTGCCTGGCGCGAGGCGCGCTTCAAGGTTTGACCAACGGACAGGATCTCCCACCCATGACCACACCCATCACCGGCGGCTGCATGTGCGGCGCCATCCGCTACACCATCGGCGTGCCGATCACTGAACTGCGCTCCTGTCATTGCACGAACTGCCAGAAAGGCTCGGGCACGCAGGGCAGCGTTAATGCGGTGATCCCGGCCGCCGCCTTCAAGCTGACCAAGGGAACGCTCAAGCGCTACGCATCGATCGCCGACAGCGGCCGCACGCTGTATCGGTGCTTCTGCGGCGATTGCGGCTCGCCGATCTACAGCCAGCGCGCCACGGCGCTCGACACGCTGGTGGTGCGCGCAGGTTCGCTGGATGAGGCGGGGGACATGAAGATCACGGCTAACATCTGGACGCGCAGCAAGCGCCCCTGGGCGTACATCGATCCGGCGAGCAAGCAGCTTCCCGGGCAACCCGACGCGCCGGCGACGCAAAAATAGGGAGGAGCCGATGGCTGAATCGCAGATGGTCGACCCGCACGACCCGGTGATGACCGGGGAGAACTCGTTCGTTCGCCTTTCCAACGACGGCGGCAAGACGATCGTCGAGCGCGTCAGCCACTGGCGCGTGCTGTGGTCGCCGGCCGGGCAGGGGCATGCGCTGTTCATCGAAAGCACGCTCACCGGCAAGGGCCCGCGCCTGTACGCCGACAACGCGGGCATGGCGCGCTACCTGCAGCGAATGATCGAAATCCTGCTCTACAAGGATTTCGCCGACGAGAAACTGCCAGTCATCGACGCGCAATTCGAGCGCGGCGGCGATTCCCTGAGCACTGTCGAAGAGCGCATCGTCTCGCGCGACGACGAGATCATCCTCAGCTGGTGGGACCTGATGCCGCCTTATGTGCTGACCATGCCGCCGGGCGCCATGGATCGGCCGCTCGGCGTCTACAGCACTTTCCTGCCCGCCCGCAGCGCGCAGCTCTCGGTCAACGGCGCCGCCGCAAGCGCCAAAGTGTTTCCACAGGAACGCTTCGGCAGGACTTCGTCCAGTTGCTGCCTGGCGTGGTCGGAAACGTGGACCCGGCCCAAAGGGAGAACCCCATGACCGCCCGGTTCATCGTGCGCGCCCAGATCGTCGACCCCGCAATCAAGAGCGCCTTCGACCGCTGGTACCAGGACGAGCACTTACCCGATGCCGTGAAGGCCTTCAAGGCGCGACGCGCGTGGCGCGGCTGGAGCGACATGGACGAGTCGGTGCACTACGCTTACTACGAGTTCGACGACCTCGCGCGCGCACGCGCCATTCCGGGCTCCGCCGCCATCAAGACACTGATCGCGGAGTTCGACCGCGCCTGGGGCGACAAGGTCAAGCGTACCCGCGAGATCGTGGATTGCGTGCAGACCATTTCCGGCTGAGGCCCGCCATGACCCACGACCTGCTCATCAAGAACGGCCTCATGATCGACGGCACCGGCGCGCCGGCGCGGCGCGCCGACGTGGCGATCGCCGGCGGGCGCATCGCCGAAATCGGCAAGGTCGCCGGCGGCGCGAAGCGCGTCATCGATGCCGAGGGCCTGGCGGTGGCGCCGGGCTTCATCGACCCGCATACCCACTACGACGCGCAGATCTGCTGGGATGGCGCGGTGACGCCGTCTTCCTGGCACGGCGTCACTTCGGTGGTGATGGGCAACTGCGGTGTCGGCATCGCCCCCTGCCGGCCGGCGACGCGCGAAATCGCGATGCGCGACCTGGTCAATGTCGAGGCGATTCCGTTCGAAGTGCTCGAGCAGGGCATCACCTGGGATTGGGAGAGCTTTCCGCAGTACCTGGATGCCGCCGCGCGGCGCAAGCCCGCGCTCAACCTTGGTTTTCTCGCGCCGCTGACGCCGTTCCGGCACTACGTGATGGGCGAAGCCTCGATGGAGCGCGCCGCCACCGCAAAGGAGACGGCGAGCATCAAGGCGCTGCTCGGCGAGGCGATGGATGCCGGGGCGTTCGGTTTTTCCAGCACGCTGCTCAACCAGCACATGGGTTTCGCCGGCCGGCCGCTCGCCTGCCGCAACGCCAGCCGCGAGGAGCTCAAAGCCTATTGCAACGCACTCAGGGAGCGCGGCAAGGGTGCGATCGAGATCGCGATGACCAAGCAGATCGGCGTCATGGAGGATCCGGAACTCGAGCTGCTGGATTACATGCTGGCCGAAAGCGGGCGGCCGATCACCTTCATCGCCATGTTCGACCGCGACGACATCTCGGAGGCCGTGCGCACGTCGCTGCGCAAGGCGGCGCCGATGATCGCGCGCGGCGCCCGACCGCAGACTTCGCCGCTGCCGCTGACGCGCGAGATCAACATGCGCAATCCGTTCTCATTCGCCGCCTTCCCATCGTGGAAGCGCGTGTTCGAGAACAAATCCAAGACGGCGCAGGCCGCGGTGTACCGCGATCCCGCGTTTCGCGCGCAGTTCCGCGAGGACCTCAAGCGCCCCGCGGGCTTCGGCAACTGGGAGCGCATCACCGTGCACGAGGTGAAGTCCGCGGCGCTGAAGTCCCTCGAAGGGCAGACGGTGGCCGAGGTGGCGGCGGCGCAGGGCAAGGACGGCGTCGATGCCTTTCTCGACCTCACGCTCGCCGACGACCTGGAGAACGAGTTCACCATGACCTCATTCAACAATCGCCCCGAGCGCATGGCCGAGATCCTCAACAACCCGGCGATACTGCTGGGACTGGGCGACGGCGGCGCGCACCTCGACATGCTGTGCGATTCGGGCTACCCGACTTACGTGCTCGGCACCTGGGTGCGCGAGCGCAAGGTGCTTACTTTGGAACACGCGGTGCAGCGCATGACCTCCGACCCGGCGGATTTCTTCGGCATCCGGGACCGCGGCCGGCTCAAAGAGGGATTGGCCGCCGATGTCGCGATCTTCGACTCGGCGACGGTCGGCTCGGTCGGGCGCCCGGAGCGGCGCTTCGACCTGCCCGGCGGCGCCAAGCGCATGGTGATGCGCTCGCAGGGCATCGAGTACAGCATCGTCAACGGTGCCGTGACCTGGGAAAAAGGCGCGCTCACCGGGGCGGCGGCGGGCAAGGTGCTGCGCTCCTGAGATAGCGGGACCGCCTGCCGACGCTTACTGCTTTACCGCCAGCACACCGTCGCCCATCAATTGCACGTGGAACCCGGCGCGCTGCAGCCGTTTGGCCACTTCTCTGGGCACGTCGCGCCCGCTGGTCAGCTTGTTCGGCGTGCCCGAGTAATGGAAAATCTTGCCCCTGCGTTTTAGCACTCGCGCCAGCTGATCGTAGAACTCCTGCGCATAGAGTTCCCCGGCGATGCCGAAACGCGGCGGATCGTGCAGGATCGCGTCGACCGATCCGGCTGACAGCGCGACGATCCGCTCGGCAATATCGCCTTCAGTCAGCGTCAATGCGTCGTCAGCCGCCGGCGACCAGGGATTGAGGCCGCGCAGCCAGATCACGTCGGCGTTCTTCTCGTAGGACAGCACCTGCTTCGCTCCGCCCTGCAGGCACCAGGCGGCGAAATAGCCCAGTCCGCCGCAGGTATCCAGAATTACCTTGCCGCGTGGCTGGATCAAGCCGACTTTGCGTTCGGCATCCGCATACGGCGAGACCTGCGCCGTCGGCAACATCTTGATGCCATCGATCTCGAACGTCGGCGGCCCCCACTGCGTCGGCACCAGCTTGATCAGCGACCTCGTGTAGCGTGCCACCGGCTGAAAGGCGCCGTCGTCCCAGTAATAGATGGTGCGGTCCTTGCAGGTTTCCAGATACGGAAATCGCCGGCCTTGCCAGACCCATCCCGCCGCGTCCACCTCGACCGTGGTCCGCGATCGTTCGAGGTCCAATGAGACGTCGAGAGTGCGCGAGCCGGCGCGCGCGGTTGCGCGCAGCGTTTCATGGACCGCTTGTGTAAGTAGCGGACCCGTCATGCCTTAGCCCGACATGCCAGCGTCTGCCAACACCCCTGCTAGGCGGGCAGCGCCGGCGTAGTCTCCGGCACGAAGAAATCGGGCAGGAACCTTGTCGCGCCCGGCACCGCCGCGTAAACCGAAAAATCGCGCACTCCGACCGCGTGCAGGACCAGGTCGTCGATGCAGAAATTGCCGGTGAATTCGCGGCTCGGCCTGGAAAGGATCGCATGCGCCGCGTCGGCCATGATTTCGGGCTTGCGCGACTGCTTCATCATCGCCTCACCGCCGAGCATATTGACCGCGGCAGTGGCGATGGTGGTGCGCGGCCACAGCGCGTTGGCGGCAATACCGTCTTTCCTGAATTCCTCGGCCCAGGCGAGCGTGCACAGGCTCATGCCGTACTTGGCCATCGTGTAGGCGACGTGCGGCGCGAACCATTTGGGCGAGAGGTCGAGCGGCGGGCTCAGCGTCAGAATGTGCGGGTTGCGCGCTTTCTTCAGGTGCGGGATGCAGCTGCGCCCCGTCAGGTAGGTGCCGCGCGCGTTGACGCCGTTCATCAGGTCATAGCGCTTCATGTCGCAGGCGAGCGTGCCGGTAAGCTGGATGGCGCTCGCGTTGTTCACCAGGATGTCGATGCCGCCGAAGGTAGCAACCGCTTTCTCGATCGCCGCCACCACCTGCGCCTCTTCGCGAATATCGCACTGCACGCCCAGTCCCCTGCCGCCGGCTTTTTCGATTTCCGCCACCGCGGTGTGGATGGTGCCCGGCAGCCTCGGATGCGGGTCGCTGGTCTTTGCCGCGATCACCACGTTGGCGCCGTCGCGCGCCGCGCGCACCGCGATCGCCAACCCGATGCCGCGGCTGCCGCCGGTGATGAACAGGGTCTTTCCTTTCAGGCTCATGGGGTCTCCTCGCTGCAGCTTGCGGCAATACCAAGGGTAGTCGCCAGACTATACATCCACGCCCGGACGCAGCCCCCTTAGAATCCGCCTCAGACATAGAACGCCGAGGACCCCATGGCCACCCATCTCAAGCGCCGCATTGCCCAGGACATCACCGACGAGATAGACCAGAAGGTGCGCCAGACCGTCGAGGGCATCCTCGGCGCGCCCGGACGTCGCCGAATGGGTGCGCGATCGCATCCCCATGGGACGGGTAGGTCAGGCGGAGGAAGTCGCGGCCGCCGTGGTGTTCGCCGCATCGCCGGCGGCTTCGCTGATGACGGGTACCAGCATCGCCGTCGACGGCGGCTGGACGGCGCAGTAGTACCGGCTATTTCCTGCCGAGTTTTTCCGTGAAGAACGCCAGCGACTTGCGCCATGCGTCCTCGCTCGCTTCCTTGCGGTAGCGCTCCGGGTTGTTGAACGACTGAAAGGCGTGGCCGGCGCCATCATAGCGGTGGAACACGTGCTCTACGCCGGCCTTGGCGAGCGCAGCCTCGTAGTCGTTGACATCCGCCGGCGTCGGATTGGTGTCCTCGTTGCCGAAGAAGCCGATCACCGGGCAGCGGATGGCGGGGGCGAGGTCGATCGCCGGCGGATTGCCATCGCCCATGACGAGCTTCACGCGCCCGCCGTAGAAGATCGCGGCAGCCTTGTAGCGCGGATTGGTGCACGCCCCGAGCCACGCCACGCGCCCGCCCCAGCAGTGCCCGGCGATGCCGATGCGATCCTTGTTCACGCCGGGCTGCGCGGCGAGCAGCTCGAAGGCCGCGTCCAGATCTAGGTGTGTCCAGTCGTCACGGAATTCGGCGCGCTTCAGCTCGATGTCGGCGCTCTTCGACCACCAGTGGAAGATGAAGGGCACGGCGACCGCGAATCCGTTCTCACAGTAGCGCTCGGCGGTCTTCAGCGTCACGACGTCGTTCTCGACGCCGGTGTGCCCGACGGGAATGTGCTGGCAGAGCACGATTCCCGGGTGCGGGCCCGCGCCGGCGGGCGCGAACAGGAACACCTCCATCGGGCTGTCGCGGACGGCGACGGTTTCGACGCGCGCTGCCAT
>JBDTMD010000009.1:0-12425 GCA_039934435.1 Burkholderiales bacterium | reverse complement strand
GCGGGGTCCAAGCTCGCAAAATTGACCAATTTCATCGCTAGCGACGACGGTGTCCGACCGATGAGCTTTGCCGACCCCACGATCTCGGGATTGGTTTTGTGCATTTTCCCGAACGGAGTCTGGCAATAAAGGGCGAACGCAACAATCAATTGTTCGCGAGACCAGCGATTGATTGCCATGTTTGATCTCCAATCCGAATCGCGCGCAATCCGCGCTTCAACAGCTGCCTCTATTCGCCGTACATCTCCGTGATCAGCCGCCGCAGCTGCACGGCGGTCGCCGGCTCCAGCTCGTCGAGCCGCCGGCCGAGCCGCTCCTTGCTGAGAGTGCGGATCTGATCCACCGCGATCTCCGCTTTGCGCCCCGCGCAGACGGTCTGGATGCGGCTGCGCCAGCGTGAATGCAGTTTGGTCGTGAGCGGACACACGACCACGGTATCCAGGAAGCGGTTCATGTCGTCCCGGCTGACGACGACGACCGGCCGGGTCTTGGCAATCTCGCGTCCGCGCGCGGGGTCGAGGTCGGCGAGGTACACGCCGTAGCGCCCGACCGCACGCGTCACCATTTCGCCCCGGGCTCGATGCCGTCCGCGATCGTCGCGTCAAGATCGCTCCAGTCTTCCTTCGCGCGCACCATGTCGCGGAAGGTCTCCTCCCAGGTCATGCGCTTGTCCTTCTTGCCGCGCAGCAGCAGCCCCTCCTCCCGCGCCTCCAGGACAAGGGCGTCCTTGATCTCATAGCGCTCGAGCACGGCCTTGGGCAGGCGCACGCCGCGCGAATTGCCGATCTGGACGACTTTCAGCTCGACTTTCGCCGGGTTCTTGCGCAGAGCAGGAAGCGGGTCGCGTTTCATGTAATTACTGTACTTACATCCAAACCAGCCGTCAACGTATTGACTCCCGTGCCTCATTGGAGTTGACCTCGCCGCCGTGGCGGATGTCGCCCTCCAGCCCGTGCACCGCGAGGTTCATGCGGCACAGGCGCCCAGTCTCGTCGGTCTTCTCGACGCCGAAGATGGAGAGCTCGGAGACTTTCTTCAGCAGTTCCTTGAGCAGGGTGCCGTTGAAGATCTGATAGTTGCGCGGCGGCACGCCCGCGAGCTGCGCGTTGTGCTTCTCGACGTCGGACATTGCCTCGTTGACGGCCTTGCCGACGGTGCTGCCTTCCGGACGCTGCAGCAGGAAGTCGAAGCGCGCATTGGGTGTCAGGAAAAGGACGCCCTCGGCCTGGTAGGCCTTGGGATCGTCGATGCGCGAAACTGATCCGCGGCCGCCCACAGACGCTTTTCTAGCGTCTGGTTGGCAGTGTCCTTCTCAGTCGGTGCGACCCAGCGCATTCGCCCTCCCGCTTGCGTCGAGCCATATCGTAGTCGAGCTCAGCGCCACCCAGACTCTTCAGCCATGCCTCTGGCCCGCTAGCACCCGGTAGAGAAACGGCAAGCTATCGTCCATCCGATAGTCAACATCCGAGTGATCGTCGTCGAATTCTTCGTATCGATGGCGGATCCCCGCCTGTGCAAACCGCTGCGACAGAATACGTGACCCAAACTGAATCTGATACTGGTCCCGCCACCCGCAGTCGACGTAAATCCCGCGCAGCGTCTTGAGATTCTCCCGATATCTCGAAACCAGATTTATCGGATCATTCTTCCGCCACTCCCTCCACCGCTCCTCAATCCTCTCCCCCGTCTCCAGATTGAACGGCACCCGAAACCCATTCGGCGCCCGCGGATCAGGATCGTAAGTCGCCGCCATGCACAGATTCATGATGCAGTGGCCCTCCTTCCCCGAAAGCTTCTCCTTCTTCCACACATGTTTGAGGAACCGCTTAATCCGCCCGTCGTCCTTTCCCTCCGCCAGGCCCTTCCGACGCGACTCGCGCAAAGCGTCGTAAACACCCTCCTTCTGCTTCGGCACGCGGTACTTCGCCAGCTCGTTCAAGGTATTCGGCCAGTCGTGGCCATAGACGAACTCGAAAAACGAATCGCCCGAGTGGCAGGCAACAGCCCCCCAATACTTCGAATACTTCATGCCGTGAATGATCGCCCCGTAGCCGCCCGACGATTTCCCGAAGCAGCCGCGATGTTCCCGCGACGCCAAGGTACGGAACTGCCGATCGACGAAGGGAATGATCTCCCGAGTCAAATAATTCGCGTAGTTCCCGATCGCGGAAGAATTGACGTACTGGTTCCCCCCCAAAGCCGTAAAGCAATCCGGAAACACGATGATGCACGGCCCCATCTTCTTCTCATGGATCAGCCGAGCAACCCGCTCCGGCACGTTGTCCCCGAACGGCTTCCAATTGGTATGCGCCAACCCGGACCCGGTAAACCCGACGAAGTCGTACAACACCGGAAAGCGCTTCTTCCCCCAGTCGTCGTACTGCGGCGGCAGCCACACGCCGAGTTTGCGCACATGCGGATCCCCCAACGGATTCCCCTTCAAAATCCGCGAGTGGTGCTCCAGGACGACGAGGGTCCCGGGAGGGCCCTTGGGGCGTTTAAGTGCCATGGCACAAATACTACCGCCGCAGCAAACTCAGACGAACTGGTTCCTCAACTCGGTCTCCCCCCGCCACAGCCGCTCGAGGTTTTCCAGCAGCAGGTCGATGACGTTGTCCTCGTAGCGCCGCGTCTCGCCCGCGGTGTGTGGCGTGACCAGCACGTTGGGCAGGCCCCACAGCACGGAATCCGCCGCCAGCGGCTCCTGCCAGACGCAATCCAGCGCCGCGCCCGCAATAGCATTCCGCCCCAGCGCCTCGACCAGCGCGGGCTCGTTCACCACCTTGCCGCGGGCGACGTTCACCAGGTAGGCCGAGGGCTTCATCGCCGCAAGCGCGCGCGCATCGATCAAGTTCTCGGTCGTAGGCGTGAGCGGGCAGGTCAGCGCAACGAAATCAGCCTCCGGCAGCACGCGAAGCAAGTCCTTCTCCCCCACCACCCGTTCCGCCGCCCCAGCGCCGCGCGACACATCGCGCCGCACGCCGATCACCTTTATGTCGAACGCCCTTGCCAAAGTCGCGAGGCGCGCGCCAATGCGCCCGAGGCCCACGATCACCAAGGTCTTCCCGCCGAGCTCGTCCTCGCGCCGCGCGATCTCGCCGATCATGCCGCGCCACTTCTTCGCAATTTGGTTGTCGCGCGCCTCCGGCAGCTTGCGCGCGAGCGCCAAAATCAGCGCGATGGCGTGCTCGGCGACCGCACGCTCGTTGGCGCCCTGCGCGCTGGCGACGCGGATCCCGGCGCCGCCCAGCAACTCCCGCGAATACTGGTCGGTGCCGGCGCTGATCGACTGGATGAAGCACAGTCTCGGCGCTTTGGGAATCAGCTCGTTGCGCCACAGCCCGGAGCACAGCAGCACGTCCGCTTCGCCGATGCGGGCCTTCAGCTCATCAGGGCTGCGCAGCTCGAGCCATTGGAGCCCGGTATCGCGCAGCGCGAAGCGCTCGCCCATCCGGTAAGCGACGTGCGCGAAGCAGATGTTGAGCTTATCCCTGGCCGGAAGCGAACGCATGGTCAGTGGATGAAACCGAAGGCCCGCGGCAGCACGAGCGAGATCTCCGGCACGAACGCCACCACCAGCAGCACCGCGATGATCGCGCAGATGAACGGCAGCAGCGACGGCACCAGCTTCTCCATCGGCAGGCCGCTGATCGACATGCCCACGAACAGGCATAGCCCCACCGGCGGCGTGATGTGGCCGAGGGCTGAGGCGATCACGCACACCATGCCGAAATGGATCGGGTGGATGCCGGCGGCCACGGCACCGGGCAGCAGCACCGGCACCGTCACCAGGATGATCTCCGAGGGCGTGAGGAAGGTGCCCAGCAGCACGTACAGTACGATCACCAGCATCAGAAACGCCCACCAGGTCGGCGCCACCTGCGCGATCGCCTGGGCGACCTGGATCGGGAACTTGGAGTAGGTGAGGATCCAGCCGAAGGCGCCGACCATGCCGATGATCAGCCCGATCACGCCAGAGAGGCGCGCCGAGTCGGCGAAGATCTTCGGCAGCTCGCGCAGCGTGGGCTCCTTGTAGAACAGCGGCGGCACGATCAGCGCGTAGACCACCGCCACCGCCGCCGCCTCGGTCGGCGTGAAGATGCCAAAGACGATGCCGCCCATGATGATCACCGGGATCATCAGCGCGGGCAGCGCCTTGCGCAGCACGGTGGCGAACTCGCGCAGTGTCGGCGGCGCCTCCTTCGGATAGTTGCGCTTGCGCGCGATGAAGAAGATCGGCACGGCCATGCCGATGCCGATCAGCAGGCCGGGCAGGTAGCCGGCGGCGAAGATCGCCGCCACCGACTCGTCCGCCATCCAGGCGTAGATCACCGCGATGATCGAGGGCGGGATGATCGGCGCCAGCACCGCTGAGCTGACGGTGATCGCCGTGGCGAAGTCGCGGTCGTAGCCCTTCCGCTCCATCTGCGGGATCAGGAAGGTGCCCAGGGCCGAGACGTCGGCCACCGCCGAGCCCGAAATGCCACCGAAGATCATGCTGTCCAGCACGTTCACGTAGGCGAGGCCGCCGCGGAACCGCCCCACCAGCGCCGTGGCGAGGTCGATGATGACGCGCGCGACGCCGCCGCGCGCCGCGAGGTTGCCGGCAAGGATGAACAGCGGCGCCGACAGCAGCAGGAACGAGTCCGACAGCAGCCCGACGAAGCGCGTCGGGATGATGATCGGGTTGAGGATCGGGTACACCAGCGCCGCGCCCAGGGCGCCGACGCCGAGCGCGATGCTGATCGGCATGCCGAGCAGCAGGAACACCACGAACACGATCAGGAGCGTTTCAGCCACAGGGCGGGCACCGCCAGGGCGAGGTTGCGCAGCATCGGCAGGATGATCAGCACCGCGCCGAACGGCACCGCGGCATAGACGTAGCCCAGCGGCAGCCCGAGGCCGGCGCTGGTCTGCAGCTGGGCGTTGGGCACCAGCACGAAGGCAAGCTTGATGAGCACCGCGAACAAGGCGATGCCGGCCGCGTTCACGAGGATGATCGCCGCCGCGCGCGCCCGCGGCGGCAGCCGGTCGCGAAAGTACAGCAGCGCCGTGTGCTCGCCGCGGTGCATGGCGGCCGCCGCGCCCAGCATCACCAGCCAGACGAACAGGTAGCGCGGGATTTCCTCCAGCCCGTCGATCGCCGACCAGCCGACCGAGCGCAGCGCGACCTGGAGGAACACCGCCGCGGCCATGACCGCGAGGATCAGGCCCGCGGCATGGCCCAGGGCATCATAGAACCGCGCCCAGCGCCCCCCGGCCGGGGCCTCGGCTGCCGCCGCCATCGGACTACTTGATGCTCAGGATGTAATCCACCATCGGGCGCGCATCCTTGCCGGCCGGCGTGGCGTAGAAATCGTTGTACACGCTGGCGGTCGCCTCGCGAAACGGCGTGGCGTCCGGCTTGGTGATGGTCGCGCCCTTCTCCCGCACCAGGGTCTGGATCGACTTGTCCTCGTCGAGGATGAACTGGCGGTTGAAGCGCCGCGCGTCGTCCCAGGCATCCGCCACGACCTTCCTGCCGGTGGCGTCGAGCTTGGCGTAGGAGGCCTTCGACATGATCAGCGCCACGCACTGGTGGGTGTGGCGCACGTCGGCCACGTACTTGACGATGTCGTAGAACTTGTTGTGGTAGAAGGTGTTGATTCCACCCTCGGCCGCGTCGATCACCTTGGTCTGCAGCGACGTCGCGACCTCCGGGAAGGCGATGGGGGTGGAGATCATCCCGAGCGCCTTGAAGGTCGCCACCAGGATCTTGTCCTCCTGCACGCGGATCTTCTTGCCCTTGATGTCGGCCAGCCCGTTGATCGGGTAGTGGCCGTAGATGCCGCGGTAGCCCGCGGCGATGAACCCGAGCAGCTTCAGGCCGCGCGCGTCGAGCACCTTGCCGTAGTAGTTTTCGAGCGTGTCGCTGCCGTCGAGCGCCTTGAACACGTGGTCGTAGTCGCGGAAGATGTAGGGCAGCTGGAACACGGACATCTCCGGCACCAGCGTCGACAGCGGCGCCGTGGTGATCGGCCCGAAATCGACCGAGCCGAGCTGGATCTGCTGCGCCACCTCGCGCTCGCCGCCGAGCGCGCCCGAATGGTGGTGGATCACCTTCATCTTGCCGCCCGAGAGCTCCGCCACCTTGTCGGCGAAGCGCTGCGCCGCCTGCGAGGTGCCGTGCTTGGGCGGGTTGACGTTGCCCATGGAGAATTCCTGGGCCGAACCGGCGCAGGGCAAAGCGGCCGCGACGGCGAGCAGCGCGCTCGCCGCGAGGCGGGACAGATGGGTCATGCGTTCCTCCCTCGTTCTTGCTATGGGCCCGGACCCGCGCCGGGCGGGGAGAAACTCTACCAGATGCGAAATCCGGCCCGGCGCGAGTTTCAGCCGCCCGCCGCCTTCGTCATCGCCTCGGCCGCCTTCTTCATCTCCTTCATGGTCACGTCCCGGATGTGCGTGGACACGTGCCAGAAATGCCCGAACGGATCCGCGATCGACGCGGTGCGGTCGCCGTAGAACATGTTCTGCGTGTCCCGCATCATCTTGGCGCCCAGCTCCACGGCCTTGGCCACGGTCTTGTCCACGTCCTTCACGTACAGGTGGATGTGGACCGGCGTCCCGCTGCCCTCCTTGGGACCGAGAAAATTCATCTGCTCGGACTCGTCCGCCAGCATGACTTTCGAATCACCCACCTTGATCTCGACGTGCCCGAGCTTGCCCGCCGGTCCCGGCATGCGCATCAGCTCCGTCGCGCCGAAGGCCTTCTTGTAGAACTCGATCGCCTCCGCCGCGCCGCGGATGGCGAGGTAGGGCGTGATCGCGTTGTAGCCCTTTGGAATCGCCTCGACCTTCTTCGCCGCCTTGTTCACCACTTTCTTCGACACCTTCTTCGCAACCTTCTTCGCTTTCGCCTTTCGTTTCATCGCACGTCTCCTATTTATCGGACCATCCTCGCCACCCCTTCTGCAAGGGGAAATATAGCCCTCTTTCGGCCCCGCCGAGCGCTTCTGCATACGCATCGAGCTGCGCCGCGTAGCGCTCGCGCTGCTGGTCGAGGAACGCTTCCAGCCCCGTGCCCTCGTGGGCGCTTGTCTTGTAGTCCACGACCCACTTCTTCCCGTCAGCGTCCTCGAAATACCGGTCGATGCGAAAGCGCCGCTCGCGGTTGCCGAGCCGGTACTCGTTGCGCGCCACCGGATGCGGCCCGAGCACCCAGCGCCCCTTCTCGTCGGACAGCGCGTTCTTCAGGGCAGATGCCACCAGACCCGCGGCGCGCTCCACCTCGGCCGGCGCCACGCCACGGCGCTGCAGGTCGCTGACGAAGCGGGGCCGAAGCGCATCGACGCGCTTCGCGTCCCAGCCGCGCAGCTCGTCCTCGGCGATCCGCTGCAGCCAGGCGTGCACCACGATCCCGGCAAGGCGCACGGGCTCCTTCGCCCAATCGAACGGCGGCCCCTCCTCCTCGCGCCCCTCCTCCGGCGCCTTCCACGCCGCGGTCGCCGGCACCCGCGGCAGCGCGAAATCCAACGGCAGCCGCCGCAACTCCCCCGCCGGCAGCGATGCCGGCTCAACCTCCGCCGCTACCGCCGCCGGCAGCTTCACCCGATCCCCCACCGCGCCCCACGCCAGCCCCAACAGCGAACGCCGCGAAGGCATCTTCACCACCCCGTCCTGATCCACCTTCACGCAGCCCAGCAGATGCAGCCGCGACTGCGCCCGCGTCGCCGCGACATAGAACAGCCGCCCCGCCTCGATGTCCTCCGCCTCGCGGTCCAACTGGCGTACGTATTGGTATAGCGGCTCCTTACCGCCGCCGGTCTCGTCGATCGGCGCCAATAACAACCGCCCGCCGGCGAGCGAGCGCCAGGCGAACAGGGGTTTCCGCCCCGAGCGCGGCTGGCGATCCAGCCCCGGCACGATGACGGTGTCGAACTCGAGGCCCTTGGCCTTGTGGATGGTCATGATCTCCACGGCGTGCGGCCCGGCGTCGACGTCGGGCAGCGCGTAGAGCTTGCCCAGGCTGTCGGCCAAAGCACCGAAGTCGGCGAGCTCGCCGGCTTGTTCCAGCCGCTCCAGCTCGTCGAAGAAGATCTCGGCGTCCTCGAGATCCGTGGCATCGGCGACGCACGCCGGCCCGCCCAAAGCGAGCCAGACGCCTTCCACGCGATCGCGCAGCGTCCCGCGCAGCCGGTCTTCCAGCGCGGGCTTCAATACGGCGACGACGCGTTTCAGGCGCGGCGCCTCCTGGATCAGCTCCCACACGGTCTGATCGCGATGCGGCTCGAACAAAGACGCGAGCTCCTCCAGAGTCAGCCCGCACCACGGCGCGCGCAGGATCGCGAGCCAGGCGACGCGGTCGGCGAGATGGGTCAGCGCCCGCGTCAGCGCAACCAGGTCCTGCACCACCTGCTTCTCGCCCAGCTGCTCGATCTCCACTGCGCGAAAGCGGATGTCGGCGGCCTGCAGCGCCGGCACGATGGTGTCGAGGTGGCTGCGGTTGCGCACCAGGATCGCGCACTTGCCGCGCGCCCGGGAAAGGATCTGCACCACGCGCTTCGCCTCGCCCGCGCGATCCGCGAACAGATCCAGCGCCGGCGCGCCCTCCAGGTCCGCGGGCTCGAACGGCACCGACGGCGCGTAGGGCACCGCGCCGGCGGCTTCGTCCTCCACAGAAGGCAGCACCGACGGGAAGACGTCGTTCACCCAGTCGACGATCGAGCCCTGCGAGCGGAAGTTGGTGGACAGCGTCAGCGGATGCAGCTTCACGCTCGCGAGGCCCGCGCGCCGCGCGTGCAAAAACAGCCCCACCTGCGCATCGCGAAAACGGTAGATCGATTGCATCGGATCGCCGACCACGAACAGCGTGCGCCCGTCGTCCGCCTGCCAGCCGGCGGTGAGGAGCTCGAGCAGCTCCCACTGCGAGTTGGAGGTGTCCTGAAACTCGTCCACCAGCAGGTGCTTCACGCGCACGTCGAGCGACAGCAGAAGATCCGTCGGCTCTTCCGGCGTCCCCAGCGCGAGCAGCGCGCCGTGCGCGATCTCGGTGAAGTCCACTTCGCCCTGCTCGGCGAACAGCACGCGCAGCTGCGCCACCGCCGGATTCAACAGCGCGAGGATAGACTCGAGCGCCTCCCACTGGGGATCCGAATACTTCTCCGGCGGCGCGAGGAGCAGCGCCGCGAGCGCTTCCTGCAGCCCCGGAATCGCCTGCAGCTCCGCCGGCGCCGCCGGGCGCTTGCGCCACTCGCCCTTCTGCGTGAGCACCGCCTGAGCCAGCTCGGGCGTTGCCTTGCGATGCAACGCCTTGGCGCGCGCCATCAGCCGCGCGCGCTCCGCCTGCAGCGCCGCTTCCAGGTCCGTGCGCGTCGGCGCCCGGCCGGTCTTCGGCAGCCACTGGTCGCGGCGCGCGAGCATCCCCGCCAACAGCGACGCCGCGTCGGCGACGTTGTTGTCCAGGTGCGCGAGCAGCCGCGCCACTGCAGGCGTCACATCCAGCAGCGTGCGCACCGCCGCCTCGTAATACAGGCCCGACGCGTCCTCGGCGATGCCCGGCTGCGCGCCGAACTTCGCCAGCACCGGCATCTGCGCGGTGAACGAGGCACACAGCGCATCGATGGTCTGGATGCGAAGCCGCGGCGCGAGCTCGGCCGGCACCTTCTCGGTGACGCGCTTTCTCATCTCGGCGGCGGCCTTCTTCGTGAAGGTGATGGCGACGATTTCCTCGGGCTTTTCCACCGTGTCGAGAAGCTTGAGAAAACGATCGACGAGCAGCGAGGTCTTCCCCGAGCCGGCCGGGGCCTGCACGATGAACGAGCGCGTGACATCGAGCGAAGTGTTGCGCTCTGTCTGGTCGGCGATCACAATCTTTTCAGCCATAATGAGCGCCGTGCGCTTCGCAATTGTCATCGAGCAGGGCGAAGGAAATCTTGGGGCTTATGTTCCGGATCTGCCGGGTTGCGTCGCCGTTGGCGACTCCATCGAGGACGTCAGGCGAGAGATTCGGGAGGCCATCGAATTTCACCTTGACGGCATGCGCGAGGACGGCAGCCCTATTCCGGAGCCAAGCAGCCGTGTTGCATACGTGGAAATCGGGCTCTGACCGCTGGCTGATTCGTCCATGGCGCTGAAACTCTGGGACCTCGCCGGCGCCGAAGACGACCGGCGCTTTTCGCCCTACTGCTGGCGCGCGAAGCTGGCACTCGCGCACAAGGGCATGCAGGCCGAGACGGTGCCGTGGCGCTTCACCGAGAAGGACGCCATCGCCTTCTCCGGCCAGGACAAGGTGCCGGTGCTGATGGACGGCGACAAGGAAATCCACGACTCGTGGACGATCGCCTGCTACCTCGAGGACGAGTACCCGGTGAACCCGCTTTTCGGCAGCCCGCAGGCGCGCGCGCTCGCCTTCGTGTTCAAGATCTGGGTCGAGTCCGCGGTGCATGCGCCGATCAACCGCGCCATCCTGATGGACCTGTTCGACGCGGTGCACGAAAAGGACAAGCCGTACTTTCGCGAGTCGCGCGAGAAGCGCTTCGGCAAGACGCTGGAAGAAATCGGCGCCGAGCCGAAAAAGGGCGTGGCCGACCTGCGCACCGTGCTGCTGCCCGTGCGCAAGCAATTGGTGCAGGAACCCTTCATTTGCGGCACCCATCCCGGCTTCGCCGACTACATCCTGTTCGGCGCGTTCCAGTGGGCGCGCGCCGTGTCGCCGCAGCGCCTGCTCGAGCCCGACGACCCGGTGTACGCCTGGCGCGAGCGGATACTGGACCTCTACGACGGCCTCGCGCGCAAGGCCAAGGGCTACCCGGTCTGGAGCTAGGTCGCTCATTCGTCCTCGCCGTCGTCGCCGAGCGCGCTGAGGCGCTCGTACACGCGGCACAGCGGCTGCAGGTCGCAATAACGGCAGGTCTGAAGCAGTTTCTTGGGATCGACGCGCGCATCGCCCGCGGCGAAGCCTGAGCCCAGCGCTTCGATCTCTTTCCTCCAGCCCTCGACCAGCGCCGACCAGTTCTGCGCCGGCTTCACGTCCGGGATCAGGTCCTTGCGGTCCGAAAACCCCATGTAGCGCATCTCGCCCGCCTTCAGCCTGGCGAAGGCGACAACGGAAACGTCTTCCTTCGCGTTCAGCGCGTAGAGCGGCAGCTGCGGATCGTCGGGCCGCTGGTTCAGCCAGTCGTTCGGCGTCGGCCGGCCGGTCTTGTAATCGATGAGGGCGTGGCCGCCGGCGTCGAGCTGGTCCAGTCTGTCGATGCGGCCGTTCAGTTCCAGGCCGGCCACAGAAAGCTTGCGCTTGTCTTCCATCGCGACGACCGTGAACGGCGGTCGCTCTTTCTCCACCTCCAGCCATTCGCGCGCGAGCCTGGCGAGGCGTTTTCGTTCGAGGCCGGCAAGCGGTTCTTCAAGCTCCGCTTCTGAAACAGCTGCTTTCGCGGCTTTTTCGATCGCAGCAGTCGTGTCCCCAGCCAGCCCTGCGCTTCCCTTCAACTGCGCCCACAATTCCTTCATCAGGGTGTGGAGCAATAATCCTCTCGCTCTTGCATCGAGGCCCTCGACCGGTTCTTCCAGTGCTTCTGCATTCAGCCGGTGTCGTGCGAACGCGCGAAAGGGACAGGCGGCTTGGTCGGAGAGGATTCTCGTTCCGCCCTTCGGGGTCTTGGTGGCAAGCGCCGGTGCTTGACCATCCTGCACCAGTTCCACTCGCCGCTTCGCGAAGATCAGGTCCCTGTAACGTGCGACGCTCTTTGTCTCCGGTGTTCCCATAGAGCCGGGAACACCGGAGATCAAAGGAGAACCGATCAACGCTCGATCTTCTTCATGGGCTGGATACGAAACAACGACCTCGTACGCCGCGTTCAACCATCCCTGCGTGATCCGCTTCGCCCGTTCAAGCGTCGCCTCCGGCGACGCTTGCGGGATACCCGCCTTCTTCTGCAGCGCCGGCGGGATGAAGGGGTTGGGCTTCGCGTGCAGCGGCCAGGCTTCGTCGGTGAGGCCACTCACCCACAGCGCATCGAACTCGAGGCCCGCGGATTCGAGGACGCCGAGGACCTGGATCGGCGCGTCGGGAGATTCGGGCTGGAACAGGGTTTCCGAACAAAGTCGCCGCAGGTGCGCGAGCGCCGGGCCGAATGAGAGTTTCGGCGCGACGCGCTCGAGTTTCGCGAACTCCGCCAGGGTCTCGTTGAACTTCACCCGGGTCTGGAATTCGTTGGAGTCGAGGCTGCGCTCGGGAAAGCCGGCGGCGTCGAGGCGCGCGGTGAAGTGGCGGGCCCAGGCGTGGGGGGAGTTGTTCTGCGGCTTCGTGAGCGCGAACAGTGCCTCCAGCCTCTGGCGCAGAACCGGCGCGCCTTCGACGAGCGCGATCAGTTTGGCGAGGCCGAGTTTCGCCGGCGCGACTCTTCGAAGGTCGGCATCGAGGAGCGCGCGCTTCGCCATCTCGGGAG
>JBDTMD010000008.1:0-12620 GCA_039934435.1 Burkholderiales bacterium | reverse complement strand
ACATGTTCACGATGTTCACCGATCGCGACGGCAAGTATCAGCTCTACGCCCTGGCCGAGAGCGGCTTCGATCCGCTGGCGCGCACCTGCCGCTTCATGCTCACCGAGGAGGCGCACCACATGTTCGTCGGCGAGACCGGCCTGGCACGCGTGGTAAAGCGTACTCTCGAAGTGATGAAGGAGCTCGGCAGCGATGACCCGGCGAGGATCCGGGCCGCGGGCGCGGTCGACCTGCCGCTATTGCAGAAGTACCTGAATTTCTGGTGCTCGTCGTCGCTCGATCTGTTCGGCTCGGAGATCTCGTCGAATTCCGCATCCAATTTCGCCAACGGCTTGAAAGGCCGGCCGGACGAGCCGCAATACGAAGACCACGTGCTGCGCGAGTCGCAGTTCAAGCTCGAGACGCCAAAAGGTGTCGAGGACGTACCGATGCTGAACGCGCTGAACGAAGTGATGCGCGAAAGCTATCTCAAGGATTGCGAGATCGGCCTGAAGCGCTGGAACCGCGGCATCGAGCGCGCCGGGCACGCCTTCCGGCTTGCGCTCCCCTCGACGCACTTCCGCCGCTCCATCGGCGCCTGGGTGGACGCGCCGGTGACGCCGCAAGGCAAAATGATCGCCCGCGAGGAGTACGACAAGCGCCTGAACGAGTGGCTTCCGTCGCAGGAAGACCGCGCTTTCGTGCGCTCGCTGATGCAGCGCGTGGTCGAGCCCGGGAAGATGGCCGGCTGGATCGCGCCGCCCGATCGCGGCATCAACAACCTGCCGGTGGAATACGAATACGTAAAACTGGCGTCTTAGTGCTTCTTGGCGCCGATCAGGATCACGGCGCCCACCACGATCAGCGCGCCGACCATCTGGCGCGGCGCCACACCCTGCCCGAGGACCGCCCAGCCGAGGGCCAGCGCCGCGATCGGCTCGAAATTCAGCGCCGCCGTGTTGCTCGGCGAGGCAAGCCGCGGCACCACGGTGAAGATCGACGTGATGGCGGTGCCGTAAAGCACCGTGAGTAACGCCAGGCCCAGCCAGCCCGTCGCGTCCGCCGGCAGCGCCAGCGACCCCGCGGCCGCCCCGCCCAGACCGACCACTACCGCCGTGGTGCCCATGGTGAGAAGCGTGCGCAAGCGCCCGTCGACTAATTTCAGGTGGCGTGTGGTGAGAAACAGCACCAGCGCGAACGAGGTCGCTGCCCCGAGCGCCCAGCCCACGCCCACGCCGATCTCCGCCCAGCGACCGGCCATCACCTCCAGGGTGCCGAGAATGTCGAGCGCGAGCACCAGGCCGACGAGCGCCAGCGGCATGGCGACGAGCGCGCGCCGCCCCGGGTTTTCGCCGCCCGCTGCCCACGACAGCAGCACGAACAGCATGGGAAAGGTGTTGAAGGCGAGCAGCGCCAGCGCCACCGGAATCGCGGCCACCGCCGAGTACAGGCAGAAGCTCTGCACCGCCACCAGCACGCCGATGCCCAGGCCGCGCGCCAGCGTGGCACGTGGCAGCACCATCGACACCCCCTGCAGGCGCAGCAGCGCCACCATGACGAGCGCCGTCGCGCCCGAGCGCACCGCCACCGCGGCGGCGACGCTGGCGCCGTGGTCGAACGCCAGCCGCGCGGCGATGTGGTTGCAGGCGAACAGCGTCGCCAGCAGCATGAGCAGCGGAATACCCAGGCGCGGCGATAGAATGGCGCTCATGGTCCCGGAGCTTAAGGCATGAGGAACCTCGCGCGCTTGCGCAGTTTCATTCGCGACATGACGCGCCTGGCGGACCGCCACGGCGACGACGAGCAGCGCATGCTGGACGAAGGCGAGAAGCTGCTGCGCGGCCTTATTGCGCAGGACGACTGGCTGCCCGGCGAATTCGCCCTCCCGTCCCCCGAGGGCTACCGGCAGTATCTCCTGCACTGCGATCCACTGGAGCGCTTCTCGGTGGTGAGCTTCGTCTGGATGCCGGGCCAAAGGACGCCGATCCACGACCACACGGTATGGGGCCTGGTAGGCGTGATGCGCGGCGTGGAGCAATGCGAGGAGTACTCCGCGCAGGTCAAACCCACGGGCAGGCATCCGGTGCGGCGGGGCGAGGTGGACCGCGTCTCGCCGCGCATCGGCGACATCCACGTCGTCGCCAACGAGTCCAGCGAGGTGGCAGTGAGCATCCATGTGTATGGCGCCAACATTGGCGCTGTGCGCCGCCACACCTACGACCCCGCAGGCGGCGCGCAGCACGATTTCGTCTCCGGCTACGCCAATGCCAGCATTCCGAACTTGTGGGACCGCTCCAGAGAAGCGCGGCCGTAACCCTGCTCGTGGCGGCGTGCACGGCGCAGGCCTGCGAAGTGCCGGGCGATGGCACATCCCTGCGGCGCGCGCTGCTCAGGGTCAAGTACCTGCCGGAGACGGAGGCCTGGGAGATTGCCGCGCGCAACACCGCCACGGTGCAGTACCTGCTGTCGCTCGACGCGCCGCTTGATCTCGACGGCCGCTGCTACTGGCCCATAGAAGCGCGCAGCAACGGCGCGGTCTGGAATACTTTCTACGCCACGCCGCGCGGCGAGATCGCGCTGGTGGCGGCAGCCGATGGCAGGCTGATCCCGCTCGAGGAGTGGCGCGAGGGCGCGCGCTAGGGCTTGAAGCGCGGGTCCACGGGAGCGCGCAGGCCTTGTGACCAGCGACACGTTGCCCTCCTTCGGTTCCCGGTATATTAGCCGCATGCACCTCAAGGGTTCCTGCCACTGCGGCGCCGTGCGCTTCTCCCTCGAGTCGGAGACACCCTACCCCTTCATGCACTGCTACTGCTCGATCTGCCGCAAGACGGCCGGCGGCGGCGGCTACGCCATCAATATCATGGGCCTCGCCACAACGTTGAAAAAGCGCGGCCGCACCCGCGTCTACCGCGCGACGCGCGGTGGCGGCGAGCGCCACTTCTGCCCAAAATGCGCGAGCGCGCTGTGGGTCTGGGACCGGCGCTGGCCGGAATTGATCCACCCGTTCGCCTCGGCCATCGACACGCCGCTGCCGGTGCCGAAACAACGCCAGCACATCCTGCTCGACTCCAAAGCCAATTGGGTCGCAGTGCCCAGGGGCAGGCAGGAAAAGCGCTTTCGCCAGTATCCGCGCCAGTCGATCGTCGACTGGCACCGCGCGCGCGGCCTGATGCGCTGACCCATGCCCGCCTGGTTCTCCGCGCTGAGTCCGGAAACGATCCTGGTGGCGATCGCCGCCACCGGCGGCGTGATCGCGCTGCTGCTCGCCATCGCCGCCGTGCGTCGCATGCGCGACTGGGAGTTCCGCCGCGGTTCGGTGTACCTGCTGGGGGCGGCGATCGTGGCGGCGCTCGGCGTAGGCGGCGGCATGCTGGCCGCGAGCCTGCATACGTACGCGCGCCTTACGCACGAGCAGGAGGCGGCGCGCGCGGTGCTGCGCACGCTCGGTCCGCAGCGCTACGAGCTGTTGCTGGTGCGCGAGGGCGAGCCTTCGCGCCGCTTCGAGCTGCGCGGCGACGAATGGCAGATCGACGCACGGGTGCTGAAATGGGGCGGCCTGGGCAACCTGCTCGGCTTCGAGACCGTGTACCGCTTCGAGCGCCTTGCCGGCCGCTACGCCGACAACGAGCTCGAGCGCAAGGCGCCGCGCACCGTGTACGCCCTGTCCTCCGATGCCGGTGCCGACTTCTGGGGATTGCTGAAGAAATACCACCGCTACATGCCGCTCGCCGACGCGCTCTACGGCAGCGCCGCGTACGTGCCGATGGCCGACGGCGCGCAGTACGTGGTCAGCGTGTCCACGACCGGCCTGCTGATCCGGCCGCTGAACGACGTGGCGAAAAAGGCGGTGGGCGGCTGGAAATGAGGCGGCGGGCCGCGGCGTTGCCGCGCCGCGATATTGCGCACTGGTAGAATTCGCCGCCCCGCATGAAGTTCCTTTTCGACCTGTTCCCGGTCATCCTGTTCGTCGCCACCTACATGTGGACCGACAATATCTACATCGCCACTGCCGTGATCATCCCGGCCTCGGTGGCGCAACTGGCGTATGTCTGGTTTCGCCACCGCAGGATCGATCGCATGCTGCTGGTCTCCACGGTGCTGGTGCTGATCCTGGGCGGCCTGACCCTGCTCCTGAAAGACGAGCGGTTCATCAAGTGGAAGCCGACCGTCCTGTACTGGATTTTTGCCGCCGTGCTGGCGCTGGCGCCGTTCGTCGCGCGCAGGAACCTGGTGCGCCTGATGATGGAAAAGGGATTCACGGCGCCGACCCGCATCTGGAACTACCTCAATGTCGCATGGGTCATATTCTTCGTCGTCATGGGTATCCTGAACCTCTACATTGCCAACAACTTCAGCCTGCATTTCTGGGTGCAATTCAAGCTCTGGGGCCTGACCGGATTGATGCTGCTGTTCATCGGCGCGCAGGTCCTGGTCCTGTACCGGTACATGGACGAAGTGGACGAGAGCGGGAGCAGGAAGTGAGCACCGAGACGTCGATTCGCGAGCGCCTGGCGACGCTGCAGCCCGAACTGCTCGAACTCGAAGACGAAAGCGAGCGCCACCGCGGCCACGCCGGCTACGCTGCAGGCGGCGGTACGCACTGGCGGCTGACGATCGTCGCGCGCGCCTTTGCCGGCCAGTCGACCGTCGCGCGCCATCGCATGGTGTACCAGGCGCTCGGTGGGCTCATGCAGCACCCGATCCACGCTCTTGCCATCCAGGCGCGCGCTCCGGGCGAACCGGTCGCGGGCGCATAATGGCGGCCAATTTCCCCTTGTTCTGAAAGGCATTCCATGAAATCCCGCATTCTCGCTATCGCCGCGATTGCCAGCCTTGCGTTCCCGGCGCTTGCGCAGCAGACCGGTGCCGCCAAGCCGGCGGCCACCGGGCCCGTCGCCACGGTAAACGGCACCGCGATACCGCGCGCGCGGTTCGACTACATGATGCGCCAGCAGGTGCAGCGCGGCACTCCTGACAACGACCAGACGCGCGCCGTGGTGCGCGAGGACCTGATCAACCGCGAGCTGGTGGCGCAGGCGGCGGCGCGCGCCGGCGTCGCCAAGAAAAGCGACGTGCAGACGCAGCTCGAAGTCTCGCGCCAGGAGGTCCTGGTCGGTGCTTACCTGAACGACTACCTGCGCGAGCACGCGGTCACCGACGCCGACGTGCAGAAGGAATACGACCGCGTGCGCGAGCAAACCGGCGCCAACGAATACAAGGCGCGCCACATCCTGGTCGAGACCGAGGACGAAGCGAAGCGCGCCATTGCCGAGCTGCAGAAGGGCGCCAAGTTCGACGAGCTGGCGAAGAAGTCCTCGAAGGACGAAGGCACGCGCGAGCTGGGCGGCGACCTCGACTGGAAGGTGCCGTCGACGCTGGAGAAGCCATTCGCGGACGCCATGGTGGCGCTGGAAAAAGGCAAGTTCAGCCTCGTGCCGGTGCGCACGCGCTTCGGCTTTCATGTGATCCAGCTCGACGACGTGCGCGCCGTGAGCTTCCCGCCGCTGGCCCAGGTCAAGCCGCAGATCCAGCAGCGCCTGGTGCGGCAGAAAGTCGAGGAGCTGGTGCAGAAACTGCGCGCCGAAGCCAAGGTCGAGTAAGGATGCGCTTGCCGGCACGACCAATTGCGCAGGAGACGATGACGCCATGAAACGACTGTTCTTGCTGCTGCTCGCCGCGCTGCTGCCCGCGCTGGTGCAGGCCCAGGACCTGGCCAAGGCGACGTTTGCCGCGGGTTGCTTCTGGTGCACCGAGGAAGCCTTCGAAAAGGTGCCGGGCGTCGTTTCCGCGGTGTCCGGTTACATGGGCGGGCAGAAGAAGAATCCCACCTATCGCGAAGTCTCCGGCGGCGGCACCGGACACGCGGAAGTCCTGCAGGTCACGTACGACCCGAAAAAGGTCAGCTACGAGAAGCTGCTCGAGGTTTTCTGGGTTAATCACGACCCAACGGTCCTCGACCACCAGTTCTGCGATCATGGCTCGCAGTACCGTCCGGGCATTTACTATTACACGCCCGAGCAGAAGCGCCTCGCCGAGGCCTCCAAGGTGAAGTGGGAGCGGGACAAGCCGTTCAGCGCCAAGATCCTGACGCCGATCGAGCCCGCGAGCGAGTTCTGGCCGGCCGAGGAATATCACCAGGACTATTACAAGAAGAACCCGGCGCGCTACCACTTTTACGTCACCGGCTGCGGCCGCTACGCGCGGCTGGACCAGCTGTGGGGCAAGTACCGCTCGAAGTAGTGCCGTGCCGGCCTCAGTGGTAGCGGCCGAGGCGAACCATGGTGGTGCCCGGCTTCAGGTGCTGGACTGAGGGCATCACCATCACGCAATCATCGTAGGGCGTGTTCCAGGTCGTGTCGCCGTCGGTCGCCACCACGGTGCCGGCCTTGGCGATGACTTCGAGCCCGGCGAGCGGTCTCGCGAACCGGAATGCCATGCTCTTCGCCACCACCGGCTCGGTGACCCGCACCAGGCGCTGACGCGCCGGCGGCTTCAGTCGCAGGCGCGGCTCGACCCAAGCGCCATCCGCCGCGCCTGTCACGCGCAAGTAGCGCAGCAGGGTGTCGATCGCAACCTCGGCGGCGCCCTCCTCCCAGTGCTGGCCGCATTCGATTAGCACCGCGGTGCGCGGGCTCGCCGGATCGCCGAAGCCGCCGCGCTCGATCATGCGCAGCCCCGCAGGGTGCCCGGTGTCGATCAGCAGGTCGCCGGGCACACCCAGGCGCCGCGCAAAGGCGGCGCTCTTCTCGCTCTTCGCGCACACCATGATCGGCCGGCACGCCTCGTGCATCGAGTGGATGTCGAGCATGAAGTCCGCGGCATCGACAAACGGCCGCAGCGCACGCGCGCGGCGCAGTTCGAGCGAGTCACGCGGCCCGCCGAGATCTGCGTCGGCCCAGACGCGGTTGTAGTCTTCGTCGATGTAGCGCGAGCGGTCCGGGTCATCGAAGTCGAAACGCTCGAATGCGGCGACGTTGGCGAAGCTGAGGGTGAGCTTGCCGTGCACCGGGCGAAACCCTTCCTTGAACAGCCAGTCGAGCGCGATCGCGCCGCACAGCTCGTTGCCGTGCGTCAGGGCCTGGACCATGACGTTCGGCCCAGGGCTGCCCGAGTCGAGCACGTGGACATAGTCGACGCCGGTATTGCCCGCGCAATAGCGCGAGATATCGGGCGGGTGCAGGTGGATCGGGTAGTGCCTCACCGCGGCGCCCAGAATGTCAGCAACCAGTGGTACGGGAGCAGCTCGATGTTCGCACCCCAGCCGAGGCGTGACGCGCGGCGGATCAACTCGCCGTCGGCGGGATAGTTCTTGAGCACTTCGTACGCGCTGCCGTCTTCGAGCTTGCGCAGCTGGTAGGAATTGCCGGTGGCGTCGCGCCGCGCGAGCGGCGTGCTGGAACCCTCCACGTAGCGGCCGTCGAGGAAGGCGAGCAAGGCCCCGGGCGCAACGGCGCGTGCACAGCCGGCCAGGAACTCGTCGAGGCGCTCCAGCGGGACGTGCGACCACCAGAACGCCGCGAACAGCAGATCGTGGCGGCGCCCGAGATCCGGCAGCCGATAGGCGTCGGCGCGCAGGAACTCGACGCGTTCCGGCGGCAGCGGCTTGCCGCGCGCAATCTGCAGCACCTCTTCGTTGACATCCAGCGCCGTCACCTGCGCAGCGGCCGGTGCAAGCACCTCGGTCCACCAGCCGGTGCCGCACGCCACCTCCAGCACCCGGCGTCCGGTGCACATGGCCGCGACCCGATCGCGCAGCACCGCGAGATCCGCCTTGCGCTCGGGCTTGTCGTAGAAGCGCTCGTACTCGAGCGCGCGCCTGGCGTAATAGTCGGCAAGCTTGTCCATGGGCTATCCGTTGAGGTGGCAGGCCGCCATTCGGCCGGGGGAAATCTCGCGCAGCCGCGGCGCCTCCAGGCGGCAGCGGTCCATGGCGTGCGGGCAGCGCGGATGGAAATGGCAGCCGTCGGGCGGCCGCATCGGATTCGGGACGTCGCCCTGCAGCACGATGCGCTTGCGCTTCGCATCCGGTTCGGGGATCGGCACCGCCGACAGCAGCGCCTCGGTATACGGATGCTTGGGCGCGGCGTACAGTTCGCGAGCGCTGGCGATCTCGACGATGCGCCCGAGGTACATGACGGCGACGCGCCGACTGATGTGCTCGACGACCGACAGGTCGTGGGCGATGAACAGGTAGGCGAGGCCGAACTGGCGCTGCAGGTCCTCGAGCAGATTGATGACCTGCGCCTGGATCGAGACGTCGAGCGCCGACACCGGCTCGTCGCAGACGATGAGCCGCGGCTTCACGGCCAGCGCGCGCGCGATGCCGATGCGCTGGCGCTGCCCGCCGGAGAATTCGTGCGGATAGCGGCTGCGGTGCTCCGCGTGCAGGCCGACCGTCTCCAGCAGCTCCACCACGCGCTCGTCGTACTCGCGCGCGCTGCGCGCCAGCCGGTGGATGGTCAGGGCTTCGCCGACGATTGCGCCCACCGACATGCGCGGGTTGAGCGATGCATAGGGATCCTGGAAGATGATCTGCATGCCGCGCGCCAGCTGGCGCAGCTCGGCGGGCGCCATCGCCGTCACGCTCCTGCCGTCGAAGCGCACCTCGCCCGCGGTCGGCTCGATGAGCCGCAGGATGCAGCGCCCGGTGGTCGACTTGCCGCAGCCGGACTCGCCGACCAGGCCGAGCGTCTCACCCGCAGCGAGCTCGAAGCTCACGCCGTCCACCGCCCGCACGCGCTCGCGCGCGCGCCCGAGCAGGCCCGATTTCACCGGGAAGTGCTTGACGAGATTGCGCACGGCGAGCAGCGGTTCGGCCATGGCCTTAGAGCACGCAGGCGACCTTGTGGCCCGCCCCGACCTCGCGTAGCGGCGGCGTTTCGCGCCGGCACTCGTCGCGCACGTATGGGCAGCGCGGCGCGAAGCGGCACCCCGGCGCCGGCTCGAGCAGGCTCGGCACAGTGCCGGGAATCGCCTCGAGCCGCGCCCTGTGCGTCGCCGCCCGGTCGATGCGCGGGATCGAGCGGATCAGCCCCTGGGTGTAGGGATGGCGCGGCGCACTGAACAAGACCTGCACCGGCGCCTCCTCGATCACCTTGCCGGCGTACATCACGACCACGCGCTGCGCGGTCTCGGCGATCACGCCCATGGCGTGCGTGATCAGCATCACCGCCATGCCGAGCTTCGATTTGAGCTCGGCGAGCAGCTCGAGGATCTGCGCCTGGATCGTCACGTCGAGCGCCGTGGTCGGCTCGTCCGCGATCAGCAGCTGCGGATTGCACGACAGCGCCATCGCGATCATCACCCGCTGGCGCATGCCGCCGGAGAACTGGTGCGGATAGTCGCCGGCGCGGCGCGGCGCCTGCGCGATGTGCACGAGGTGCAGCATTTCGATCGCGCGCTCGTAGGCGGCGCGGCGGCCGAGCTTCTGATGCAGCCGCAGCACCTCCGCGACTTGCGCGCCGACCGTGTACACGGGGTTGAGCGACGTCATCGGTTCCTGGAACACCATCGCGATCTCGCGCGCGCGAATGCCTTGCATGGCGCGCGGCGCGAGCGGCACGAGGTCGCGGCCGCGCCACAGGATCTGGCCGGCGACGATGCGCCCGGGCGGCATCGGAATCAGCTTCATGACGCTCAGCGCGGTGACGCTCTTGCCGCAGCCCGATTCGCCGACCACGCCGAGGGTCTCGCCCGGGTCGATGGCGAGGTCGACGCCGTCCACGGCGTGCACGTCGCCGGCGTCGGTCTTGAACCAGGTCTTGAGGCCGCGGATTTCCAGAAGCCGCTCGGCCACGCCGCGCTCCTACAGCACGCGGCGCGGATCGAGCGCGTCGCGCAGGCCGTCGCCGATGTAGTTGATCGACAGCACCGTGAGGAAGATCGCGCCGCCCGCGATCAGCGCCCAGTGCGGCGCGTTGTCGAGCTGGTCCTTGGCGTCGAACAGGATGCGCCCCCAGGTCGGCACGTCCGGTGGGAAGCCCAAGCCGAGAAACGACAGCGTCGACTCGGCGATGATCGCCGTGGCGATGTCGATGGTGCCGGCGACGATCACCGGGCCGAGCGCGTTAGGCAGGATGTGGCGCACCACCAGCCGTGCCGGCGAGGCGCCGAGCGCGCGCGCCGCCTCGACGTAGTCCTTTTCGCGCAGCGACAGGAACTGGGCGCGTACCAGGCGCGCCACCGGCATCCAGCGAAAGCCGCCGATTACGCCGACGATGAGGATGAACGTCCCCGCCTCCAGGCCCACCATCGACTTCAGCGCGTCGCGGAAGAGATAAATGAGGAGCAGGAGCAGCGGCAGCTGCGGCAGCGCCAGGAACAGGTCCGTGAGCCACATCAGCGCCGCGTCGACGCTGCCGCGCGCCATGCCGGCGACCGCGCCGAGCAGCGTGCCGACCAGCACCGCGATCAGCATCGCCGCCAGGCCGACGGCGAGCGAAATGCGCCCACCGTAGAGCATGCGCGCGAGCAAGTCCTGGCCGAGGTCGTCGGTGCCCAGCGGGTGGCGCCAGGACGGGCCCTGCAGCATGGCGCTGAAATCGATCTCGTTGATCGGCACGCGCCACAGCAGCGGCCCGAGCGCCACCGCGAACACGATCAGGCCGAAGATCACCGCGCCGGCCAGCGCCAGGCGGTGCCGGCGAAAGCGCCGCCAGGCCTCGGCGGCGGGCCCCGTGCTGGGCGGCGCGGCGGGCGCCGCGGCGCTAGCGGTAAGAGATGCGGGGATCGAGCCAGCCATACAGCAGGTCGGCGAGCAGATTGAACAGGATCACCAGGCACGCGAAGACGAAGGTCACCGCCATGATCACCGGCGTGTCGTTGGCGAGGATGGCGCTGATCAGCAGCGAGCCGATTCCCGGCACGCGGAAGATCTGCTCGGTGACGATGGCGCCGCCGAATACCGCCGGCATCTGCAGCGCGATCAGCGTCACCACCGGGATCAGGGCGTTGCGCACCACGTGCTTCACCACCACCGCCGGCTCGCCCAGGCCCTTGGCGCGCGCCGTGGTGACGTAGTCGAGGCGGATCACGTCGAGCACCGCCGAGCGCACGTAGCGCGTCCAGGACGCGCCCTGGAACAGGCCGAGCACCGCCACCGGCATGATCGCCTGCTTGAAGTGCTCCCAGTACCAGTGCCAGCCGCTGGCGCTGATGTCCGCGCGGTACACGAACGGCAGCCAGCCGAGCCAGATGCTGAACACCAGGATGAGGACGATGCCGGTGAAGAACGTCGGCAGCGAAAAGCCGATGAAGGCAAAGGTGCTGGCAATCTGGTCGAACAGCGAATAGGGCCGCGTCGCCGCGTAGACGCCGATCGGCAGCGCGATCGCGAGCGCCAGCAGCTGCGAGGCGCCGATGATGAGCAGCGTCACCGGGATGCGCTGCAGGATCAGCGTGTCGACGTCGATGCGGCTGGCGAAGGAAAAGCCCCAGTTGCCCTTCAGCATGGCGCCGAACCAGCGCCCGTAGCGCACCGCGACCGGATCGTCGAGCCCGAACTGGGTGCGCAGGTTGGCGCGCACCTCGGCGGGAATCGCCGGGTTGGTCGCCAGCTCCTCGAATGGATCGCCGGGCGCCAGCGCCAGCACCGTGAACAGCACGACGCTGATGCCGATGACGCTCGGGATCGCGATCAGCAGGCGCCGGAGAAGATACCTGCCCATCGCCGGACGGCTAGGCGTCCTTGTACCAGTCCCGCAGGTTCCAGAGGTCGTTGTCCCAGCCCGAAAGCGGCGCGTGCAGATTTGCCAGCACTGCCGACACCCGCGGGCGGTACACCACCGGGATGACCGCCTGGTCGCCGACCACCAGGTCGTTCATGCGGATGAACATCGAGGCGCGCTTCACCGGGTCGAGCTCGCCCTGGGCGGCGCGGTAGGTGCGGTCGTACTCGTCGTTGCGCCAGCGCGTGATGTTGCGGCCCTGCCACTTGTTCTCCTTGCTCGAGACCTCCCAGGAGCAGAACTGGTTCATGAAGGTCTCCGGGTCGGGCTGCGGCATGGTGGTGGTGTACATCTGCAGGTCGCAGTAGAACTTCGTGTACGTATCCGGATTGGCGACGTCGGAGGAGAAGAACACCGAGGAGGTCACCGATTTCAGCTCGACGTCGACGCCGGCCTTCTGGCAGGCCTGCTTGACGATCGCCTGGGTCTTCTGGCGCGGGGCGTTGATCGAGGTCTGGAACACGAGCTTCAGCTTCTTGCCGTCCCTGGCGCGGATGCCGTCGGCGCCGCGCTTCCAGCCCGCGGCTTCCAGCATCTGGTTCGCCTTGTCGACGTTGAACTCCCACTTCGTGTTCTTCGAGACGAAGCGCTGCGGATTGTTGAGAAAGTTGCCGGTGGCGATGCCGGTGCGACCGTAGATGTAGTCCTCGACCGACTTGCGGTCGACCAGCAGGGCGAGCGCCTGGCGCACCGCCGGATCGGAAAACAGCGGATGCACGGTCTTGATGCTCGCGCGCTCGCCGTCGACCTCCTTCCACGGGTCGGTGCTGTTGAGCTGGATGTGCTCGATGTTGGCGCCCGGCGTGATCTCGGTGCGGCCCTTGCCGCCGGCTTCCATGCGCTTGAGGATCTCGTCCTCCACCTGCAGGTTCCAGGCGTAGTCGTATTCGCCGGTCTGCAGCACCGCGCGCGCCG
>JBDTMD010000007.1:0-13759 GCA_039934435.1 Burkholderiales bacterium | reverse complement strand
TCCCGAGCAGCGCGGCGAGCTTGCCGAGCTGCGCGCCGCTGGCATCGACATCGCTGGGAATCGCCCACACCGACTGCACTGGCGTCGAGATGGCGAGCGCCTCGCCGTTACGATCGAGGATGCGGCCGCGCGTGCCGGGCACCTGCAGCACGCGGCTGTAGCGCTGCTCGCCCTTTTCCTGCAGGAATTCGGTCTGCATGGCCTGCAGGTAGAGCGAGCGGCCGGCGAGCGCGCCGAACGCGGCGACCAGCCCGGCCATGACGAAGCGCGCCCGCCACACCGGCAGCCGGACGAGCACGGGCGCGGCGGCGCTCATCGTGCCCCCGCCACTTCTATGACGCGCACCTGGCGCGCGTCGGGCACGCGCATGCCGAGATTGCCGGTGGCGACGCGCTCGACGCGCGTATGCAGGCCCCAGGTGCTCGCCTCGAGCTGCAGCTTGCCGTACTCGACATCGAGGTCGCGCGCGCGCACCTGCGCGCGCTCCAGCTCGGAGAACAGCTTGCGGGCCTTGTGCTGGGAGGTAACGAGCCCGAGCGCGCAGACGACGAGAACCAGGAGGAGGAGGAGGTTCAGCTTCGCCACGCGTCGGGCTCGATTCGGTTGATCAGGGACGGGTCAAAGGGGGCGGCGGTGCGCTCGGCGACGCGCAGCACGGCGCTGCGGGCGCGCGGGTTGGCCGCGGTCTCGGCGCGCCCGGCGCGCGCCGCCTTGCCGACGATTCTGAGCAAAGCTTGTGGCAACTCGCTGGCACGCAGCGGCAAATCCCGGGGCAGCGACGGCCGCGCGCAGGCCTGCAGGAAGCGCTTGACGATGCGGTCTTCCAGCGAATGGAAGGCGATCACCGCCAGGCGCCCGCCGGAGGCGAGGCGTGCCACCGCCTGCGGCAGCATCAGCGACACTTCCTCAAGCTCCCGATTGACGAGAATCCGTAGAGCTTGAAAGGTGCGCGTCGCCGGATCCTGGCCCGGCTCCCGTGTGCGGACCGCCGCACCCACGAGATCGGCAAGTTGGCGGGTCGTGCGGATGGGCGCGTTCCGGCGAGCAGCAACAAGCGCCGCTGCAACCTGTTTAGCAAACCGTTCTTCCCCATACTCCCCTATGGCCTCCCTGAGTTGCGACTCGCTCGCCGTGGCGAGCCACTGCGCGGCGCTGATGCCCTGCGACGGATCCATGCGCATGTCGAGTGGGCCCTCGGCGCGAAACGAAAAACCGCGTTCCGGGTCGTCGAACTGCGGCGACGACACGCCGAGGTCGAACAGCATGCCGTGCGCCTGCGCCGCACCTTGTTGGTCCAGTGCTTGCGCCAGCGCGCTGAAGGGCGCGTGCGTGATGGAAAAGCGCGCATCGGCGATGGCGCGCGCCGCCGCCACCGCCTGCGGATCGCGATCGATCGCCACCAGGCGTCCCGCCGGCCCGAGCCGCTCGAGGATCAGGCGGCTGTGGCCGCCACGGCCGAACGTGCCGTCGACGTAGAGGCCCTCGGGCCGGATCGCCAGCGCGGCGAGCGCCTCGGCGGCGAGGACGGGGAGATGCGTGCCGGCAGCTGTGCTCATCGCCGGGCGCGCCCGGGTTCACAGCGAGAAATCCTCCATGCCCGGGGGCGCGCTGGCCGGACCGGCGAGCGCTTGCGCGAGCTTGGAGTTCCACAAACCCGAATCCCACAGCTCGAAGTAATGGCCCTGCCCGACGAGCATCGCGTCGCGCTCGAGCCGCGCGTGCTGCCGCAGTGCGCCCGAGAGCAGGATGCGGCCCGAGCCATCGGGCGACACGTGCTCTTCGAAACCGAGCAGCAGCCGTTTCCACCAGCTTGCCTGCGGATGAAAGCTGGGAAACGATTGCGCCTGGGCGCGCACCGGCTCCCACGCTTCGGCCGGATAAAGCAGCACGCAGCCTTCGGGGTGCGCGGTGAGCACGAGATGCTTGGCGTCGGCGACCAGCGCCGCGCGATGACGCGTCGGGATGGCGAGCCGGCCCTTTGCGTCCAGCGTAACCACCGTAGCGCCGTGGAATGTTCCACCCATGCCCCGTTTTCTCCCAGGCGGTCGGGGCCAGACCCACGCCTCCCCGTCCTCCGCCACTTTTTCCTACCTTTTTCCACTTTATGCGACAAAAGGGGCGATGGTCAAGGCAATTCTTTTTGCCTGACAATGACTTAGCTGCTTTCCTTGGGGGTGTTTCTTGAAATACAAATGCACTATATATCAGTACCTTACAAATGCTACTGAAAGTGCCGTCTTAGAAAAGAGCGGGTCTACCCGCCTGCGAGGCGACCGAGCTCGCCGGCCTTCATGCCCAGCTTGGCGCCCGCGGCTTGGATCTCCTGCCAGGTGGTGGCATCGACTGCGATGCCCTCCTTCTCGCGGCGCGCGCGCGTTTCGCGCTCGGGATCGCCCGCAATACGTACGCGGTCCGCGCCCGGCGCGGGCGGCGATTGCTTCACCCAGTCGATGAACGTGCGCGCCTCCCGTGCGAACACGTCCGCGGTACCTAGCTTCTTCGGGTCGATGAGGATCGACAGCATGCCGTTCAGCACGCGCTTCTTCGAGCGGTCGGTGGCGTGCCAGGTGCCGCCGCCGGTGAGCGCGCCGCCGAGCAGTTCACAGGCCACGGCCAACCCGTAGCCCTTGTGCAGACCGAAGGTGGTGAGCGCACCGAAGGGCTCGATCACGCCGAAGCGCGCCTCGAGCGTCGGGTTGCCCTTGTCGTCGAGCAGCAGCCCGGGCACCAGCTTTTCGCCCTTGTTGTGCGCGACGCGCACTTTGCCTTGGGCAACGCCGCTGGTCGCCATGTCGAGGATGAACGGCGGCTGGCCAGTCAGCGGAATGCCGATGGTGCAGGGATTGGTGCCGAAGCGCGCGTCACTGCCGCCGAAGGGCGCGACGATGGAGCGCGAGATGACGTTGACGAAGCTGATCGACACCAGCCCCGCGGCCACTGCCTGCTCGGCCCACTGCCCGATGCGGCACAGGTGATGCGAGTTTGCGAGCGCCATCACGCACACGCCGTGCTGCTGCGCGCGCTCGATGGCGATCGCGGTCGCCTCCATGCCGATCACCTGGCCGTAGCCGGCCTGGCCGTCGAGCGCGACGAGCGCGCCGCCGTCGAACTTCACCTGCGGATGGCGGTTGGGCTGCAGGCCGCCCTCCTGCAGCGACTCGACGTAGCGCGGGATCATGCCGACGCCGTGCGAGTCGTGCCCGGTGAGATTGGCGGCGATGAGGTTTTCAGCGACGATTTTCGCTTCGCGCGGCTCACTGCCGCCGGCGGCGACGAGCGCCTCGATGGCGCGCACGAGCGGCGCGGGCTTGAACAGGTGGGAGGCGGCCATGGCCGAGTTTATAATGGCCCGAGCGTTTTTTACCGCCCATGATCGACAAGTTCATCGCCTCCGCGCAAGCCGCGCTCGCCGACGTGCCCGACGGCGCCGTCGTGATGATCGGCGGCTTCGGCAACGCCGGCATGCCCGCCGAGCTGATCGATGCGCTGATTGAGCGCGGCGCCAAGGGCCTCACGGTCGTAAACAACAATGCGGGTAACGCCGACGCCGGCCTGGCGGCCCTGATCGCCGCGAAATGCGTGCGCAAGATCATCTGCTCGTTCCCGCGCCAGTCCGACTCCTGGCATTTCGACAAGGCCTACCGCGCCGGCGAGCTCGAGCTGGAACTGGTGCCGCAGGGCACGCTCGCCGAGCGTATCCGCGCCGCGGGCGCCGGCATCGGCGCCTTCTACACCCCCACCGCCTTCGGCACGAAGCTCGCCGAGGGCAAGGAAACGCGGCGCATCGGCGAGCGTGACTACGTGCTCGAGTACCCGATTCACGCCGACTACGCGCTGATCAAGGCCGACCGCGCTGATCGCTGGGGCAACCTGACCTACCGCATGACTGCGCGCAATTTCGGGCCCATCATGGCCTCCGCCGCCAGGTGCACGGTGGCGCAGGTGCGCGAAACGGTGCAACTCGGCGAGCTCGACCCGGAGGAAGTGGTGACGCCGGGAATCTTCGTCAACCGCGTGGTGCGCATCGCGCCGCTCAGGAAGGCCGCATGAAAAAACTCGACCGCAAGCAGATCGCCGCGCGCGTGGCGCACGACATCCCGGACGGCGCCTACGTCAACCTCGGCATCGGCCTGCCGACGCTGGTCGCCGACCACCTGCCCAGGGACCGCGAGATCGTCCTGCACAGCGAGAACGGCGTGCTCGGCATCGGGCCGCGGCCGCCGCAGGGCGGCGAGGACGAAGACCTGATCAACGCCGGCAAGGAGCCGGTGACGATGCTCAAGGGCGGCGCGTTCTTTCACCACGCCGATTCCTTCGGCATGATCCGCGGCCGGCACCTCGATTACTGTGTCCTCGGCGCTTTCCAGGTTTCGGTGCAGGGCGACCTGGCCAACTGGCACACGGGCGCGCCCGATGCGATTCCCGCGGTCGGCGGCGCCATGGACCTCGCCGCGGGCGCGAAGAACGTCCTGGTGATGATGGAGCACCTCACCAAGGACGGAAATTCGAAGATCGTCGAGCGCTGCAGCTACCCCCTCACCGGCGCGCGCTGCGTGACCCGCATCTACACCGACCTTGCGGTCATCGACGTGAAGGCCGACGGCCTGCACGTCGTCGAGATCGTGGGAGACCTCCCGTTCGATGCGCTGCAGCGCCTGACGGGCGTCACGCTTAAGCAGCGCGAGCCCGTCGCGCAATGAAGAAGCGTCCCGAGGAGCTGCGCAGCCACCGCTGGTACGGCGTAAAGGACCTGCGCGCGTTCGGGCACCGCTCGCGCACCGCGCAGATGGGCTACGACCGCTCCGACTACGCCGGCAAGCCGGTCATCGCCATCATCAACACCTGGTCGGACATCAACCACTGCCACACGCACTTTCGCCAGCGCGCGGAGGAAGTGAAGCGCGGCGTCTGGCAGGCGGGCGGCTTTCCGCTCGAGATGCCGGCGATGGCGCTCGCCGAGACCATGCAGAAGCCCACCACCATGCTGTACCGCAACTTCCTCGCCATGGAAACCGAGGAGCTGCTCCGGTCCTACCCGGTGGACGGCTGCGTGCTGATGGGCGGCTGCGACAAGACCACGCCGGCGCTGATCATGGGCGCGACCAGCATGAACCTGCCGGCGATCTACCTGCCCGCCGGGCCGATGCTGAACAGCCACTGGCGCGACCAGACCCTGGGCTCGGGCTCCGACACCTGGAAGTACTGGGACGAGCTGCGCGCGGGCCGGATCACCGAACAGGACTGGCACGAGATCGAGGATTCGATCGCGCGCTCGCCCGGCACCTGCATGACGATGGGCACGGCGGCGACCATGATGTCGCTCGCCGAAGCGCTCGGCTTCACGCTGCCCGGCTATTCCTCGATCCCGGCGCCCGACTCGAACCACGCGCGGATGGCGACGCTCACTGGCAAGCGCATCGTCGAGATGGTGTGGGAGGACCTCAAGCCGCGTGACTTCCTTTCGCACGGCTCATTCGACAACGCCATCACCACGCTGATGGCGATGGGCGGTTCGACCAACGCCATCATCCACCTGGTGGCGATGGCCGGTCGCGCGGGCCTCGCCTTTCCGCTCGAGCGCTACAACGAGATCAGCGCGAAGACACCGGTGATCGCCAACGTGCGGCCTTCCGGCAAGCAGTACCTGATGGAGGATTTCTACTACGCCGGCGGCCTGCGCGCGCTGCTCGGCGAGCTGCGCGACCTGCTCGATCTCAAGGCGAAGACCGTGAATGGCAGGACGCTCGGCGAAAACATCGAGGGCGCGAAGGTATGGAACGCGGACGTCATCCTGCCGCGTGACCAGCCGCTGAAAAAATCGGGCGGCATCGTCATGCTGCGCGGCTCGCTCGCGCCCGACGGCGCGGTGATCAAGACCAGCGCCGCGACCCCCGAGCTAATGAAGCACACCGGCCGCGCCGTGGTGTTCGAGGACTACAACGACATGGCGGCACGCATCGACCGCGACGATCTCGACGTCGACGCGAAGTGCGTGCTGGTACTGAAGAACGCGGGCCCCCTCGGCGGCCCCGGCTTTCCCGAATGGGGCATGCTGCCGATTCCCAAGAAACTCGTGAGGCAGGGCGTGAAGGACATGGTGCGGCTTTCTGACGGGCGCATGAGCGGCACCAGCTACGGCACCTGCGTGCTGCACGTGGCGCCGGAAGCCTACGTCGGCGGGCCGCTCGCCTTCGTGCAGGAGGGCGACCTGATCGAGCTCGACGTGGCGAAGAAGGCGCTCAACCTCAAGGTTTCAGAGGCCGAGCTGGCCAAGCGCAAGGCGGCCTGGAAGCGCCCGCCGCCCAAGTACGAGCGCAGCTACGGCGCGATCTTTTCGCGCCACGTCAAGCAGGCGAACGAGGGCTGCGACTTCGACTTCCTCGAGGGCACCGCGCCGACCGCGGAGCCCGAGATCCACTGAGGCGCCCCGCGCCTCAGCGCAGATCCAGCACGAAGCGCTTCTCCATCAGATCGGCATCGTCGAAATGCCGGCGGCCGACGAAGGCCGTCGCGTGGCGGCCCCACTGCCGCATGGCGCCGGCCGACGAAATGCCCATCGGCCAGAATAGGAAACGCTCCGCGCGCTCGCTGCCGGCGACGATCCCGTCCGGCCCAAAAATGCTCCGGCGCCCGCCTCCAGGCAAAGGCAGCGACCGCAATTCGTCGTAGGGTCGCTGTACATAACGCACTTCGAATTCGCGCGCGCGGGTCAGGCGTACGCGCTCCACGTAGTGTGTGCGTGTGGCGATTCGCAGCACCGGGCGTTCGCCCTCGGCGACGGCGGGCAGCGACTGCGGCGAGAACATCCACTCCATGGCGCCGCTCGGTGCGGGCACGGGGACGGCGCGCTGCGTGGGGAAGAACATGTGAAAGCAGCCGCAGGGATGCATCGAGTCGTACACCAGCGGTGCGCCGTCCGGCGCCAGCGTCACGCGCCAAGTCACGCCGTCGAGCTTGCCGGAAAGGAGGTCGCCCGGGGATTCAGGCGGCCGCTCAGGGAACCAGATCGTGTAAACCAACTGCAGCAGCGTAAGTCCGCGATAGCGTGTCCACGCGGCATGCCGGTAGACGATGGGCTCGACCGTGCTTACCCCGGGCAGCACCACGCCCGGCCGCCATTCCAGCGCGCCGGGAATGTCGTATTCGCCGGCTGTCTCGATCTCGAACACCGGCGCGTGCGCGGCGAACAGCGCCTCGAGCGCATCGCCCTTCGGCTCGGGAATGCCGAGGGGGTTCGCCGTTGCGAGCGCAATTTGTTGCGCCAGTTCGCGGCGTGCCTTCTGCGGCGCTTCGTGCGGGCCGAAGCGCAGCACCGTTGCCCCCGCAGGCGGCGCAAGCTCCGTCTGGAATGATGCGCGCACGCCTTCCTGGTAGTTCCGCACCCCCGCCATGAACGGCCATTTCGTGAGTGCGTACAGCCCAAGGACTCGGCTCGCCGTCGAGTAGTCGTCGGGCACTGCAACACGCTCGACAAGCCGCGAGCGATGGCGCGGATCGGCCAGGTCCGCCGAGCGCAGGCGCGAGCCGCATGCTCGCGCGCGCTCAAGCGGCAAATCGGCGGCCAGATTCGCGCGCTCGTACCCGCGCGCCGCGAGGTCGAGCGCCTGCATGCGATCGACGAGCGCCTGCAGTGCGCCCTCGTCGCGCGCGGCATCCTCCCTGAACGAAGCGAGTAACCGGTTAACGCGGACGTAGGGATACCCCGCGATGCGGGATTCCTGCGCATCGCGCACGCCTGCGGCGTCCACCTTCGCGTCGAGATCACGAAACCACTCGGCGCACGCACGCAATTCCGCTGCCGCGGATTCGACGTGCGCACTCGGCGCTGTGTCCAGGCTGGCGCATGCCGCAGCGAGAAGTGGCAGCAGGAGCGCTGCTAACCTGGCCATTACCGCACTCCGGACTGCCGCGCGCCGCGACGCAGCGCTTCGCGGCGCTCGATTTCGCGCACCATGCCAGTGAACTGCGATTCGATGTTTGCGCGCATTACGAGCTCGCCGAGCAGCGGCGGCAGCGACTCCGGCTCGATCAGGCCGATCCAGCGCAGCGCGATCTTGCCGCCGGGCGCCGGCTCCACCCGGTAGCCGCCATCCAGGCGCCGCAGATTGCCTTTCAGCAGGCGCACGCCGAGCGCGCTCGGCGGCCGCGCCGTCACCAGCACGGTGACTGCGACAGGATAGGAGAAGAACAGAAATCGCGTCTCGCCCCGCTGCTCCACCGTCCAAGTGTTGCCCCGGTGCTCGAGCACGCGGCTGCTGAGCATGCCGGGAACGAACTCGGACAGGTGATCGTAGTCGGTCAGCGTGCCCCAAACCGTAGCGAATTCGGCGTCGATCAGCGCGTACGCCTTCACATCGACCGTCGTTCCGCGCCGCGTCGTTTCGACCGACAAGCCCTCCGCCGCGCTCGCAGCCGCGGTCCACAGCGCGAGGATGAGCGCACGCAGCAGCATCGCGCCCAGTCTAGCAAGCCGTACCCGGCGCCCCCAACTACAATCGCGGTCGTGCCCAGGACCGCTTTCGTCACCGGCGCCACCGGCTTCGTCGGGCTGAACCTCGTCGAGGAGCTGCTTGCGCAGGGCTGGCGCGTGGTCGCGCTGCACCGCGCCAGTTCGGACCTGAAATACCTGCGGCGCCTGCCCGCGGCGCGCGCCGTGGGCGACGTCACCGACGCGCAATCGGTGCGGCGCGCCATGCCGCGGGACGTGGACGCGGTGTTCCACGTCGCCGGCGACACGAGCCTGTGGTCGAAGCAAGACGCCGCGCAGGATCGCGTGAACGTCGACGGCACCCGCAACGTCGTCGGTGCCGCACTGGAGCGCCGAGCCCGGCGCTTCGTCCACACCTCCAGCATTTCGGCCTACGGCCTGCAGCGCGGCCGCATCGACGAGCGCACGGCGCAGCTCGGGCGCGATTCCCCGGTCAATTACCAGCGCTCGAAGTTTCTCGCCGAGGAAGCCGTGCGTGCCGGCCTGGCGCGCGGCCTGGAGGCGGTAATCCTCAATCCGGCCGGCATCCTCGGGCGCTACGACACGCGAAATTACGCCCGCTTCGTCACGCTGGTGGCCACCGGCAAACTGCCCGGGGTGCCGCCGGGATCGCTATCGTTCTGTCACGCCCGCGATGTGGCGCGAGCGCACGTCGCCGCCGCGACCCGCGGCCGCACGGGTGAAAACTATCTGCTCGGCGGCACCGACGCGAGCTTTCTCGAGCTGGTGCGCGAGATCGGCGCCGCGCTGGGCAGACCGGTGCCGACGCGCGCCACGCCCGCCTTCGTATTGCGCGCGCTGGGCGCGCTGGGCGCGCTGCGCAGTCGGCTCACCGGCCAGCCACCGGTGCTGACGCCCGAGGCGGCGCGCATGGCGACGCGCGATATGTCATGCGACAGCAGCAAAGCCGTTCGCGAACTCGGCTTTCGAGCAGTGCCGCTTGCCGATATGGTTGCGGACTGCGTCGCCTGGATGACGGCCGAGGGGCTGCTACGCTGCGATTCATCCAAGCATGCCGCGAAATCGACCTAGAACCTCCGAACGAAATTTGGGCTCAAGGTCGTCGTCGTCGTCGTCGTTGTCGTCAACGTGGGCTGCAGCGTGATGGTCGTGCTGAGCGTCGTGCTTGTCGTTGTCGTCATTGTGGGTTCAGTCTGAATCTTCGTTGCAATGGTATTGAGCGAAGTTGTACCCGTCGACGTCGTGATTGGCTGTGCCAGGATAAGCGTGCTCGCAGTTACCACCGGCTCCTTGACGAGGAGAGTCGTGCCAGTCACCGATGTGCCGGAGATATTCAGGCTTGTCGACAGGGTCTGCCTGCTGAGCTCAGGCGAAATGATCGCCGGCGATACGGCGACCGGCGTCAAAAAGGGCTTCGGCTCGGATACCGGCAAATTGATCACCGGGAGGGCCAAAATCGGCGGGCTCGCAAAGCGCTCGCTTGCGGCGGTCGGGCCAGCCGGTGCCGGATCCCGGCGCAGCGCAGGCAATGCAATGTCGCCAATGGGAATGGCCCGATCAAGGATCTTGCCGTCGACGATTCCATACACCGCGTCCCTGGTGACGGGCAGACCGCCGAGGCGCGCATCGCCAATGTTCAGCTTGACCAGCGTGGGCGCCGGCGTGACATCGCCGGTTTTTGGCGGTGTCTTCACTTCGATGTCGGCGCTGCGCAGGACAATAGCTCCCTCACTAGTGCGCAACTCAACAGGGCGCGTGGCGGGTCGGCCGATCGCTTCGCCATCGACCACGCGCACGCGGCCCTGATCGAGTATCAGGACTTCGCGATCAGGGACGCGAGGGTCGAAGCGCACGCGAGCGCTTTCGCCCATACCGAATGCGGCATCCGGCCCCAGTTTGACCTGCATGTAGGAGTTCGGTCCGGTCTCAAGGCGCAGGCCCGGGGCCAACTGCGTGCCTTTGGTCACCGGTACGCGGTCGCCATTGGCGTCGACGCCGTAGCACTGACCCATGCAGAAAAGCACGCGAGGCACTTCCTGTGCTGCTGCAGAGAACGCGAGCGAGAGCAGTGCGAGCGGGAAAAGCGCGATTGTCTTGTGCATGATGAATCTCCTAGCGGGCTTCACGTTGCATTAACGCCTGATGATTGTGGTTGTCGGTGCCGGTTGAAGGGTGGTCGTTGGCGCAGTCAAGATCGGTGAAATCGTCGTCGTCGTCGGAGCTGTCAGCGTCGGCGAAATCGTCGTCGTCGTGGGTGCCGTAAAGATCGGTGAAATCGTCGTGGTTGTGGGCGAAATCGTTGTCGTCGTGGGCGACGTCAGGATCGGCGAGATCGTCGTGGTTGTAGGCGAAATCGTAGTCGTGGTTGGCGAGATCGTCGTCGTGGTAGGCGACGTCAAGGTCGGCGAAATCGTCGTGGTTGTGGGCGATATCTCGATTTTGGTCGTCGTCGGTGCGGTCTGCAGTGTCGAGCTGGGTGCAATCTGCAGCGTCGGCGTGACCTCCAGAACGCGCGGCGAATCAATTGGATTCAGCAGCGGCGCTGCCACTTCCTTGCTGGGCGCAACCGATTTTGCCGGCGCGGGCTCCAGCACGGCCGGCGCGTCCCTGATCAAGCGAGTCGTGGCACCGCCCGCGTCGCCTTTGCCGTCGCCGTCGCCGCGCGACTGCGGGGTTACGGGCGGCACGGGAGTTGGCTTGCCGAACAAACCGCCCGGTGGCAGGACCAGCACGGGCGGCAGCTTTCCGGAGAGCGCCGCGAAAACCGTTTGATCCCGATTCACGAAAACAGCGCTTCCGGTACGACCTTGAATTGTCGTGACACCATCGTAAACGCGGTTGTAGGTGCCAGCGGCCGCATCCGGGAGTGATTGCAGGACGTGCACCACCTCGAAATCCGTGCCACGCACGCCAATCGTCATCGCCGATGTCAATACACGGTAGTTTTCCCTGCTGTTGCGCGCGATCAGGCCGGTAATCGTCCGGAACCCGCCCTTGATTATTGACACCAGGAAGCTGTCGCCGCTCTCGCCGCGACCGGAGAAGCGATAGGCATCGAGCTTCATCTGCGTTTCCGCGCGCACAGAAATCGCTCCGCCATCGGTCATGTGCATTTGCGCGAGGCTGCTCGGACCAGTCACGATGGTCTCGCCGGCCCGGATATCGCCATTGCGGACCGCGGTTCGCGCCTTTCCGTCCAATCCCAGAACTTTTACGTCACCAACGACTACAATGAAGCGGCCCGCAGCCGCCCCTTCTTGAGCGACCGCGTGGCCGGCCGCAGCCATGCAAAGAACCCCCAATGCGGCCAGCAATTGTCGTCCGTGCCTCAGGCCCATTTCCATTGCCCGTGCCAGTCGTCGATCGCTCACAAATCCACCCGCAAATTCAATGACACGTCGGTGCGGTCATACTCGTACAGCGGCAGATTGCTCTGATTCTTCATGTACAGCACCTGCGGCCGCAGCGACCAGCCCTTGGCAAAACTCCAGCTGACACCTGCCGTGACGTCGTACAGTTTGTCGGCGCGCCTTACACCGAACAGCGGGTTGGTTTCGGAGTACTTGCCGTACTGGGCGCCCGCGACGAGGAAGGCGCCGACGCTGCCGGTGAATGCGCGTTGCAGCGTCAGTCGCGTACCGACAAACGGCCGGTCGCCGTCCACACGGCCGTTCAGCTCGTTTTCGATTCCCCCAACCAGCGTCACACCGGCCGCGCCGCGACCGTCGGCTGCGCCATGCAGCAAGCCGATCGATCCCTGGTACAAATCGTAGCTGTTGATCTTGAGCGCATCGGGAAGAAATTTGTTGCGCGATGCGGCAATGCCGACGCTTATCTGGTCCTGCTTGCCGGCAAGATAGCGATAATCCAGAGTCGCTCCCGAACTGTCTCGAGTCTTGAGGCTATCCAGCCAGAAGCGCCCGCCGGTCACGGCGAAGCGCACATTGTGTACGCCCGAGTTGTAGCCCAGACCGGTACGCCCGTCGACTGTGCCCCAATTGGCGACGCTCAGGTCGGTGTACTGACGGGCGCGCCCATCAACCCCCAGAAAAATGGAGATCTTGTCGGACAACGCGTGCGCGAGCTCGCCACCAACGGCCAAGGCGTGGTACTGGTCGCCCTGCGGCAGCGCCGTCTGCGGCAGGAGCAGCGTACCGCCGCCGGCGAGGCTGATTTCGCTGATGCGAGTCGCCGATTGCGGGTTCGAGTCGTAACCGTAGCCGTATTCTAGGTAGGCATGGCCGACCGTCTTCTTGCCGGCCAGGTACTCTTCGGCCGCCTTGCCGTAGACCTGCGCCTGCTGGCGCAGGTCGGCCGGCAGGTTCTGGAAGCGCAGCACCGTCTCGAACTCCAGCTTGGCACGCGCATAGTCGCCCAGGGCAAGGTAGGCCCGACCCATCTCCAGTCGCACGCCGACATAGTTCGGCTCCACCGCAAGAATGCGTTCGTAGATGAAGCTCGCCTTGCTGGGCTGTCCGATTTCCAGCGCCGAGCGCGCCAGCAGGTAGTCGAATTTCAGGCTGCCGGCCAGCCGGTCTTCGAGCGGCTCGAGCAGCTTGTAGGCGTCGGCATAGCGTCCGGCACGAACCAGCGATTCACCCTGGGCGACGATCTCGGCGTCGGATTGAGCCCAAGATGCCGCCGCAAGCGACCAAGCGATCAACAAGAAAACCGCGCGCCAGAACCGAGTCACTTTCCCCCCACGGGACAGCTCCCACACAGACCTCGCAAATGCTAGACGAGCGCTCTGTCCAACGCAATCGGCGCGAGCCTTCGATGCGTGCCGCCCCGCCTCCAGCGTGTAAATCGTTGTCAGGGTTCCCCTGCCCGGTCTGGCGCGTGGGCTGGGCCGGGCATTGGGGACCGCCGGAGTACAATCGGCCCCCGCCATTCGCCCGCCCGATTCCCTTCATGGACCTGCCGAAGAACGCGTTCAAGCGCGCCCTGCGCGAGGGCAAAAACCAGATCGGGCTGTGGTCGAGCCTGTCTTCGCATTACACGGTGGAAGTGATCGCCGGCGCCGGCTACGACTGGATCCTGCTCGACATGGAGCATTCGCCTAACGACCTCGAGAGCCTGCTTGCGCAGCTGCAGGCCGCGGCGCCGTACCCGACGCACCCGGTGGTGCGCGTGCCCTGGAACGACATGGTGACCATCAAGCGCGTGCTCGATGCCGGCGCGCAGTCGCTGCTTATTCCCTACGTACAGAACGCGGCGGAAGCCAAGGCCGCGGTCGGCCATACGCGCTACCCGCCCGCCTGCGTGCGCGGCGTGGCCGGTACCACGCGCGCCACGCGCTTCGGGCGCATC
>JBDTMD010000006.1:0-14000 GCA_039934435.1 Burkholderiales bacterium | reverse complement strand
GGGTGTTTCGCTGTTGGTGTGCGGGGTGCGCTGCTCGGCCTTGCGCGATTAAGAACTCCCTGAACTTCGCTTGGTGCAGGAGCACGCGGCGACCGACGCGCACCAGCGCGCCGGACTTCTCCAACCCGTTCGTGCTCGCTTGGAAAATCAGCCAGCGCAAGCCGCCCGGCGTGAACGCTGGCTCGATCATGCACACCTGGTCGACCGACAGCAGCTCGGCGCGGCGCAGCGTTTCCAGATCGAACGTCGGCGCCGACGCTTTGCGGGCGCGCTTGCTTGGCGTTGTCTGGTTATCTTGAACTTGGTCCATCGCGGTTCCTTCGTGGCAATTGTTGCCACGACAAGTGAACCACGAGGTGCCGCGCGAAGTCGTCAACCATTCGAGGCCGAAAAGCGCTCGAATAGATGAGAATCAGGCGTTCTTGAGTCCTGCCGCCTTGAGGACTGCGGAAACCTGCTGCGGGGTGACGCTGCCCTGGTCGAGCACGACATTGGCCGTGATCACGATCGCGGCCTGGGCGCCACGAGTCTCGAGCGGGAAACCGAAGTCGATGAGCGCGCCGATGAAGGCGCGCAGATAGTCGGAGTTGTCGCCGCCTTTTCGCGCGCCGGCGACGAGCCTGTAGCGCGCGCTGTGCTGTCCGTGCCAGCGCAAGTTCTCGCGCGCCTTCCCTCGCGTTCGCATGTCATGGCGCATCATCGGGCCGGTCACGCCCCGCAGCGCAGCGACGACGAAGTGGAAGCGGTCGGTCGGCGACTCCAGCTTGTCCAGCCAGGCCCAGACTTTCGCAAGCTCCGAGTTCGACGCCTCGCGCAGACGCGCCACCGCGGCGCCCGGGTAGCCGTTCGCCTCGGCGCCATCCTGAAGCCAGCGGCGGGGATCCCCGCCGAGTGATGCAGGTGCTAGATTCGCGTCAGCCACTTCGACCCCTTCCGGTTGTCCGTGGTCAGCCCGCAGCGTCGAGATTGCGGCTCGACGCGCGGGCGCCCTGTTTCCCTATGCAGCAGCGCTCCCGAAGTACTTTTCCGTCATCCGCCCCACCACGGCACTGGTGTGCTGATCGCTCAAGTGGGCGTAGCGCTTCACCATGGCGAAGGTCTTGTGTCCCAGGACGGCCGCGATCTCGGGCAACGTCGCCCCGCTCATCGCAAGGTAGCTCGCCGCGGTGTGGCGCAGGTCGTGGAAGCGAAAGCTGTCGATCTTCGCCTTCTTCAGCACCGTCTGGAACGGGCGCGCCGGGTCGAGCGGCTTGTCCCTTCCAGGGAGCGGGAACACGAGATCCGTGTCGAGGCGCCGCACCTTCGCGTGCGTCTGGAGCAGCACCAGCACCTGGGGCATGAGCGGCACCGCCCTCTTTGTCTTGTTCTTCGTCTTGTGCAGGACCGCTTGGCAGCGCTTCAGATCCAGATCGGCCCAGCGCAGCCCCATGATCTCGCCGCGGCGCATCCCGGTGGTGATGGCGAGCAACACGATCAGCTCGAGCTCGTGCAGAGCGGATCCCTTGCAGGCCTCGATGAGCCGCACGCGCTCCTCGTCGGAGAGGTAGCGCACGATTCCATCGGGTTCGGTCGGCTTGCTCACTTGCTGTACCGGGTTGCGTTCCAGCCAGCGGTATTCCTTCACCGCCATGGAGCAGGTCTTGCTGAGTGCCGCCAGGTAGCGCTTTGCGGTGGCCGGCCCGCGATAGCGCGGCTCCTCCGCGGTGCCGACGTTCTCGGCGAGCAGCGCATCGCGCTTCTCGGCGATCTTCTCCGGGCCGATGTGCGCGAGCGCGTAGTCGCCCAGCTGATCCTTCCACCAGCCGAGCAGCTGGCGCTGCTTGCCGAGTGCGTGCGGCTGCTTACGCTCGATCTCAGCCAGTCGTCGATCGACGAGCTCTGCAAGCGTGTGGCGCTTCGCCTCGCGGCTCGGGAAGTGTCGCCCGTCGCGCATCGCGGTCTCGGTCTTCGCGGCCCAGGCCTTCGCGTCAGTCTTGCGATCGAAGGACGCGCTCTGCGCCGGGAAGCCAGCGAGCCGAACCTGCACGTGGTGTTTGCCGTTGCGCTCTCGAATCGTCGACATTGTCGGTTCCTAGTGGTCTGTAGTTGTAGTCTCTCGTGAGTACTGTGCCACAACTGTGCCAACAATGCACTAGGTCGACGTATCAGTTTTCAAGATGTCACTTAACTCATTGATTTATTGGTGCCCGGGACAGGATTTGAACCTGTACGACCTTTCGGTCTAGGGATTTTAAGTCCCTTGCGTCTACCAGTTTCGCCACCCGGGCGGCGGCAGAAAAACGGGGAATCTGGAGGCGGGAGTCGGAATCGAACCGGCGTCCACGGCTTTGCAGGCCGCTGCATGACCACTCTGCCATCCCGCCAGGGTATGCGCTGGAAGCTGGGCAGGCCTCGCGGCCTCCCCTAGCCTGAACTGGAGCGGGAGACGAGTCTCGAACTCGCGACCTCAACCTTGGCAAGGTTGCGCTCTACCAACTGAGCTACTCCCGCGTCTTGGGGCCGCAGATTATATCTCATCCGCTTGCGTAGGGCAGCGCGCGGCGCAGGTAACGCACCATGGAAATCACTGTCAGGACCGCAGCGATGTTGATGAGCAACGTCCCGAGCCATTGCGTGCTGATCACGCCGAAAATCGGGTCGTGATATAGCAGCAGCGGAATGGCCACCATCTGGGTCACAGTCTTGACCTTGCCGATGTAGGCGACAGTCACGCTTCCCGCCTGCCCCAGCTTCGCCATCCATTCGCGCAGCGCTGAAATCGCGATTTCGCGGCCGATGATGACCAGAGCGATGATCATCTCGACGCGGCCTAGCTGCACTAGCACGATGAGCGCCGCAGCCACGATCAGTTTGTCGGCGACCGGATCGAGGAAGGCACCGAACGCGGAGGTTTGATTGAGCGCCCGCGCCAGGTAGCCGTCGAGCCAGTCACTCAGCGCGGCAACAATGAAGGTACCGCAGGCGATGATGTTCTTGGTGCCGATCGACATCCAGTCCGCAGAGAGATAGTAGACGCCGATCAGCAGTGGGATCAGCAGAATGCGCAACCACGTCACCAAGATGGGCACGTTAAGTGGCATCAGTGCAGGGCCTTGTAGACGCGTTCCGCGAGCGGGCGGCTGATGCCCGCCACGTGCATGAGTTCATCGATCGCCGCGGCCTGTACTTCGCGCAAGCCGCCGAAGTGGGCGAGCAGCCGCTGGCGGCGCAGGGCGCCAATGCCGGGAATCTGGGTCAGCGCCGAGGCGGTGCGCGTCCTGGCGCGCCGCGCACGATGCCCGAGGATGGCGAAGCGGTGCGCCTCGTCGCGAATCTGCTGCAGCAGATGCAGGCCCGGGTGCGTGGGCGGCAGGCTCAAGGCGGCGCCTTCGGCCTCGATTACCAGCACCTCGAGCCCGGGTTTGCGCTCGGGACCCTTGGCGACGCCGACCACGCTGACGTCGTTCAGCCCGAGTTCGGCCAGGACCGCGCGCGCAACGCTCGCCTGGCCCTTGCCGCCGTCAACCAGCACCAGGTCGGGGACCTTGCCCGCCTGCGCGCTGACGCGCTCGTAGCGGCGCGTAAGCACCTGGCGCATCGCCGCGTAATCGTCCCCGGGAGTTGTGCCGAGCACATTAAAGCGGCGATATTCACCCTTTTGCATTGCATGCCGATCGTAGACCACGCACGACGCGACCGTCGCCTCGCCCATCGTGTGGCTGACGTCAAAGCACTCGATGCGCTGCACGGTCTCGGGAAGATACAGGGCGTCTCGCAGCGCCACCAGGCGCGCCTCCTGCGCGCTTTTCTCTAGTGCCCGTTGCTTCAGTGCCAGCTGCGCGTTTTTGGCGGCCATTTCCACCCATACGCGCCGCTCACCCTGCGCAGGCACCACGGCGTCGAATTCCACGGCATGGCTTGCAAGCACGAGAGGCGGTTTCGGCTGTTCGACATAATGCTGTTCCAGGAACGCCTGCAGCACTTCGGCAGGCGCGGCGGCGTCGGCATTTGCCGGAAAAAAACTGCGGTCGCCGACATGGCGTCCGGAGCGGATCATCGCCAGATTCACGCAAACGGCGCCATCCTGCTCGGCGCAGGCGACGACGTCGGCATCGACGCCGTGGTTCGACTCCACGTACTGCCGCGCCTGCACGCGCGACAGGGCCCGCACCTGGTCGCGAAACACGGCCGCCTGCTCGTAGTGGCGCGCTTGCGCGGCCACCTGCATCCTTTGCGTAAGTCGCTGTACCACATCGTCCTCGCGCCCGCGCAGGAACAACATCGCGTGCTCCACGTCCTCGCCATAGTCGTCCTCGCCGATCAGGCCGGTGCACGGCGCCGTGCAGCGCCGGATCTGGTGCAGGAGGCAGGGCCGGGAGCGGTTCTCGAATACCGCATCCTCGCAGGTGCGAAGGCGGAACACGCGCTGCAGAAGCTGGATGCTCTCGCGCACCGCATAGGCATGCGGAAAGGGACCGAAATAGCGGTTGCGCGCATCGCGTGCGCCGCGGTGAAACCCCAATCGCGGGAAGCGGTGCGCGGTGATCATGAGGTAAGGATAGGACTTGTCGTCGCGGAACACGATGTTGTAGCGCGGCGCCAGGCTCTTGATGAAATTATTCTCGAGCAGCAGCGCCTCGTCTTCCGAGCGCGTGGCCGTGATTTCGATGCGCGCGAGCTGGGAGAGCATCATGCGAATGCGGGGACTGCCGGCGTTCTTCTGGAAATAGGAAGCGACGCGCTTCCGCAAATCGCGTGCCTTGCCGACGTAAAGCGCCTCGCCGCCGGCGCCGAGCATGCGGTAGACGCCGGGCAGATTCGGCAGGCCGCTGACGAAGCGCTTGGCGTCGAATTCCGCGGTGGCCATGGCAGGTGAATTCTAGCGCCGCCCCTAGGAATCAGTGTAAAATTCGCGCCATTTTCCGCACGGCGAACCGGTCATGGCCAAGGTCTCCGCAGTTGAAATCCGCGTCGGCAATCTCATCGAATGGGACAAGCGCGTCTGGCGCGTGCTGAAGTGCTATCACGTGCACGTCGGCGGCCGCGGCGGCGCGTTCATGCAGGTGGAAATGAAGGACATCGAGTCGGGCACCAAGACCAACCAGCGCTTTCGCACCGAGGACCGGGTGGAGCGCGCTTTCGTCGATGCGCGGGCGATGGAATTCCTGTACCAGGATGGCGGCAGTTACGTCTTCATGGACAAGGAAAATTACGAGCAATTGCAGCTGCCGGCCGAATTTCTCGAAGGCCAGACGGGCTACCTGCTGCCGAATGCCGAAGTGCAGATCAATTTCTACAACGGCCGCGCCATCGGCGTCGGCATCCCGCCGTCGGTCGTTCTTACGGTCACCGATACCGAGCCCGGAATCCGCAACGCCACCACCACCAACACGTTCAAGCCGGCGACGATGGAAACGGGAATCACGGTGCAGGTGCCGCCCTTCATCAACAAGGGCGAAAAAATCAAGATCGACACCAGTGAAGGCACCTACATGGAGCGTGCCTAGGCGAGCCTGCTGATGGCGCCCTGCGCTTCCCGGTAGGCGACACTTCGCCTCAGATCCCGTCCTTCGCGGTGCCGCATGCGGTCGGCGCGCTCCGCCGACGCGAGTGTGGTTTCCTGCAGCGACTGCAGCAGCCGGTCCTGGCCTTCAGGGTCGCCGCATAGCAGCACCATGTCGCAGCCCGCGCGCAGCGCCGCGTGTGCGCGCTCGACGATGCCGCCGGCGGTGCTCGCGCCTTCCATCGACAGATCGTCGCTAAAAACCAAGCCGTTGAATCCAAGCTTGTCGCGCAGGACTTCCTGAAGCCAGATGCGCGAGTACCCTGCCGGCTCGGCGTCGATTTTCGAGTAGATCACATGCGCGGGCATGACGCCTGCCAACCCTGCGCGAATGGTCGGGCCATAGGGCACCAGGTCCTTGCGCAGGATTTCGGCCAGCGCTCGATCGTCCGTGGGCACTGCCGTGTGCGAGTCCGCGATCGCATAGCCGTGCCCCGGAAAATGCTTGCCTACGGCGCCCATGCCGCCGCCGGCCAAACCTTGGACAAGCGCCGCCCCCAGGGCACCCACGGCGAGCGGGTCGTAGTGCAGCGCACGGTCGCCGATCACCGAGCTTGCGCCGTAGTCGAGATCCAGTACCGGCGTGAAGCTGAAGTCGACGCCGTGCGCCGCCAGCTCGCAGCCGATGACATAGCCGGCGGCGTGCGCCGCCGCCCTGCCCGCTTCTCGGTCCCGGTCCCACAGTTGGCCGAGCGAGCGCATTGGCGGCAGCGCCGTGAAGCCCTCCTTGAAACGCTGTACGCGCCCGCCTTCGTGGTCCACGCCGATCAGCAATTGGGGCTCGCGCAATGCGCGAATGTCCCGCGTCAGCGCCTGCAGCTGCGCCGGTGACTCGAAATTGCGGGCGAACAGAATGACGCCGCCTACCGCGGGATGCCGCAGCCGCCGGACGTCGTCGTCTGTGAGCACCAACCCGGTGGGGTCGAGCACCAGGGTTCCGAGCGGCAGTCGGGCTCTTACGCGTCGCATTCCAGAATCACCGTCGCCGCCGCCAGGTCGCGCTCGTCGGTCAACGTGAGGTGCGTGCGGCGGATGCCGCGCGCCTCGAGCAGCGCCGCCAGCGGCGCGGAGAATTCGAGCTGCGGCTTGCCCGAGCGCAGGTTGCTGACCCAAACCCCGTGCCAGTTGGCCGGCGCGCGGATGCCGGTGCCCAAGGCTTTGGTGAAAGCTTCCTTCGCGGCGAAGCGCTTGGCGAGGTAGGCCGCCGGCTTGGCGTGTGACTTGAAGCGGTGCAGCTCGGGCTCGCACAGAACGCGCTGCGCGAACCGCAGACCGAAACGCGACAGCGCCCGTTCGATACGCGGGATCTCGATCAGGTCGGTGCCGACACCGTAGATCACCGCAAAGCCTGCACCATCAACTGCTTCATCTCGCGTACAGCCTCGCGCATGCCGATGAACACGGCACGGCTGACGATGGCGTGACCGATGTGCAGCTCGCGCAGCCCCGGCAGGCGCGCCACCGGCTCGACGTTGAAATAGTTGAGCGCGTGCCCGGCGTTGAAACGCATGCCAAGCGCGCGGATGCCCTCGCCCGCGCGACGGATCTTCGCCAGTTCGGTTTGCACCGCCGGGCTCTCCGCGTCCCTGCCCTTTGAATGAAACGCGGTCGCGTACGGACCCGTGTGCACCTCGCACACCGACGCGCCGATGCGATGCGCGGCCTCGACCTGGCGCGCATCGGCATCGATGAATACGGAAACGATGATTCCCGCCGCTGCCAGGCGCTCGACCGCGCGCCGCAATTTGCCCTCCTGCGCGGCGATGTCCAGTCCGCCTTCGGTCGTAATTTCGTGCCGACCCTCCGGCACCAGCATTGCCATTTCCGGCTTGATTCCGGCGGCGATGTTGACCATTTCCTCGGTCGCCGCCATTTCCAGGTTCAGCCGGATATGCGTGAGTTCGCGCAGGCGGCGAACGTCCTCGTCCTGAATGTGGCGCCGGTCCTCGCGCAGGTGCACGGTAATGCCGTCGGCGCCGCCGAGATGTGCCTCGATTGCGGCCCACACCGGGTCGGGCTCGTAAGTACGACGCGCCTGGCGCACAGTCGCGACGTGATCCACATTGACGCCAAGTTCGATCATAGATCCTGCAGTTCCCGCAATATGTCGCTGGTGTGCAGCGCCTGGCCCGAAAGACGCACCGCAATCAGCCGGCGCATCAGGCGCCGGGCTTCGTCGCGAGTTTCCTGGCGCGTGAAATCTTCCCGCGACATGTCGAGCAGAGTCTGCCCGGACACGATCAGGTCAGTCTCTGCAGCGTCCGGACCGGCTTCGGCCACCGCCAACGGCCCACGCTCGGGCAGATAGGCGTAGCGCCCGTCGGCACGCACTGGCGTGCCGCTGTCTGCATCCCGGTCCAGCGGCGGAGCATAGCCGAGTTCGCGCAGCATCTTCAGCTCGAAGCCGCGCAGTAGAGCGGCGGGCTCGCCGCCGGCGCCCAGCCGGGCGATCGCTGCGGCATACGCATCGAACAGTTCCTCGTGTGCATCCTCGCGCGGCAGCAGGCGCAGCATGAGCTCATTGACATAGAAGCCACACATTAACGCCATTCCCGCCAGCGCTGGCTGACCCCCTGCCCATTCCGCGGCAGTCAGCGTGCCAAGCTCGGCGGCAGCGCTCCAGCTCAACCGCAGCGGGTGGAAGGCAAGCAGGGTGCCGCGGATCGCCGAGCGCGGTCGGCGAGCGCCGCGCGCGATCAGTCCTACCCGGCCGCGGTGGCGCGTGAACGCTTCGACGATGAGGCTCGTTTCCTTGTATGGATAACTGTGCAGCACGAATGCGGGCTCGTTCTCCGTGCGAAGGCGCATTACGCGTACCCCAACTGGCGCAGCAGGCGCGCGTCCTCGGACCAGCCACGCCTGACCTTGATCCACACTTGCAGGAAGACCTTGCCGCCGAACAGGCGCTCCATGTCTTTGCGCGCCTCGGTTGCAATGCGCTTCAGCATCGTGCCGCCGCTGCCGAGCACGATCGGTTTGTGCGCCTCGCGCTCGACCCACAATGTGGCATCGATGCGCCGCATCCGGCCGTCCTCGCGAAAGCCGTCCACGACGACTTCGCAACTGTAGGGCAGCTCGTCCGCAAGCATCCGGAACAGTTTCTCGCGCAGCAGCTCGGCGGCGAAGAACCGCTCGTCGCGATCGGTCAACTGCTCAACCGGATACAGCGCGGGCCCTTCGGGCAACAGCGAACGCAACACGCGCAGCAGCTCGGGCACATTACGGCCGGTCGACGCCGAAACCGGCACGATGGCGTCGAATTTCCGTTCGCGCGCGACGCGCGCCACAAAGGGCAGCAGGCTGGCGGCGGAGCGCACGCGGTCGACCTTGTTGAGCACCGCCACCGTCGGCCGGTCCGCGGGTATCCGGGCCAGCGCCGCACGATCGGCCGCGTCGAAATGCATCGCCTCCAGCACGAAGGCGACGACGTCGGCATCACGGGCCGCCTCGCCCGCCCGCCGGTTGAGCGAGCGGTTGAGCAGGTTGCGGTGACGCGTCTGGAAACCGGGCGAATCGACGAAAGCCACCTGGCAGTGCGCGCCGTTGAGTACCCCCAATAGCAGATGGCGCGTCGTCTGCGCGCGCGGCGAGACGATGGCGAGCTTCTGTCCCAGCATCCGATTGAGCAGGCTCGACTTGCCGGTGTTGGGCCGGCCGACGAGGCCAACACTGCCGCTACGAAACGGCGTCATTTATCGAGCTGGCCGAGCAGCGCTTCGGCCGCCTGCTGCTCGGCCGCGCGCCGCGAAGCACCGCTGCCGCGCGCGTGCAGATCAAGCGCCTCGATCACACATTCCACCTCGAAAATCTGCTCGTGCGCCGCGCCGTGGGTCGCCACGACTTCATAGCGCGGCAGCGCGTGGCGACGCGCCTGCAGAGCTTCCTGCAGCCGGGTTTTGGAATCCTTGGCGGTTGTGCGCTCGTCGATTGCCCCGAGGGCGCCGCCGAGCGTGGCTAGCACCGCACTTCTCGCGCGTTCGTAGCCGCCATCAAGAAAGACCGCCCCGTAAAGTGCTTCCAGCGCGTCGGCCAGAATCGAAGGGCGCCGCGCGCCGCCGCTGGTGCTTTCGCCCTGACCCAGGCGCAGATGCTCGGCAAGGCCGATGGCCGCGGCCGCGGCCGCCAGCGCTTCCTGGCGCACGAGACTGGCGCGCAGACGGGACAGTTCGCCTTCGCTCAGCTGCGGAAAGCGCTCGAGCAATGCCTCCGCGACGACGCAGCCGAGCACGCCGTCGCCGAGAAATTCAAGGCGCTCGTTGTGCGGTGTGCCGAAACTGCGATGCGTAAGCGCCTGTTCGAGCAGTTCGCCGCGGCGGAATTGGTGGCCGAGGTGCTGCTCAAGGCGTGCGGTGCGTGACAAGGGGCGCGCGCGGCCCCGGCTAGTTGGACGAAGCCACGAAGTCGATGTAGATCCCGATATTGGCGAACAACGGGATTTCCTTGCGATACGCGGCGACGATCTGAAACTCGTTGCCCATCTTGGTGATCTCGAGGTCGGCCGCCCTCACCGCCTTGAAGTCGTCGATTGCCTGTCGGCTGTCGAAAGAGCGGCGCACGTCGGACACGGAGCCGCCACGGCCGCGCGTTTCGTTGGCAATCGACACCACCGCCTTCTTGATCGTGAAGTACTCGATGTAGGACGGCAGCAACCGCATCGCCAGCAGCGCCACCAACACGAGGACGAAAGAGCCCACGATCAGCCCCATCAGCGTCACACCCCGTTGCCTTGCGCGCATGGCCGTTCTCCTGTTGCGTCGTGCCCTCAGCGGAAAGTGCCGAAGCGGCCCAGATCCCCGAGGTTGAGCCAGATGAAGAACGCCTTGCCGACGATGTTGCTGTCGGGCACGAAGCCCCAGACCCGGCTGTCGCTGGAATTGTCCCGGTTGTCGCCCATCATGAAATAGTGCCCCGGCGGCACCGTGCACGCCAGGCCGGACATATTGTAGTTGCAATTCCCGGAGTGCGGGAACGGGCGCACCTGAGGCACGAACGGCGGCGCGTCCTCCTCGATCAGTATCTGGTGCTCGGTGCCGTTCAGCGTTTCCAGGTAGCGGCGCGTGTACTGCATGCGCTCGCGGGACAGGTAATCCTCGATCTGGCGCATGGGTACGGGCCGGCCGTTGATGCTGAGTCGCTTGTTGCGGTACTCGATGCGGTCGCCGGGCACGCCGACCACGCGCTTGATGTAATCCAGCGACGGATCTTCCGGATAGCGGAACACCATCACATCGCCGCGCTGCGGGTTGCCGACTTCGAGCAGCTCGTAGTTTGCGACCGGAAGGCGGATGCCATAGGCAAACTTGTTGACCAGGATGAAGTCACCGACCAGGAGCGTCGGGATCATCGAACCCGAGGGAATCTTGAACGGCTCGACCAGGAAAGAACGCAGCAGGAAGACGATGAGGATGACGGGAAAGAAACTTGCCGAGTACTCCACCCACCACGGCTGCTTGGCCCCCGCGCGGCGCCGCCTGGCGAGCCACGCCGCGTCCAGCGCCCACACGGTGCCGGTAACGAGGAGCAACAGCAGCAGGAACAGGGCGAAACTCATGTCAATCGGCGTCCCGCTGCAGTATCGCCAGGAACGCCTCCTGCGGGATTTCGACCGAACCGACCTGCTTCATGCGTTTCTTGCCTTCCTTCTGCTTCTCGAGGAGCTTCCTCTTGCGCGATACGTCACCACCGTAGCACTTCGCCAGCACGTTCTTGCGCAGCGCCTTGACGTTCTCGCGCGCGACCACGTTGCCGCCGATCGCCGCCTGGATGGCGACGTCGAACATCTGACGCGGAATCAGGCTGCGCAGCCGCGCCGCCAATTCGCGACCGCGGCGCTGGGCGACATCGCGATGCACCATGCTGGAGAGCGCGTCGACGCGCTCGCCGTTGACCAGCACATCCAGGCGCACCACGTCCGCGGTCCGGTATTCCCTGAAGTCGTAATCCATCGAGCCGAAGCCGCGCGTGAGCGACTTCAACCGATCGAAGAAGTCCAGCACGACCTCGTTCAGCGGCAGGTCGTACGACAGGACGACATGGCGTGCGGCATAGTGCAGGTTGCTTTGCACGCCGCGCTTTTCGGTGCACAGCGTCATCACCGGACCGACGTATTCCTGCGGCACGAAGATCGTGGCGGCGATCACGGGCTCCCGGATCTCCTCGATCTGTCCGGGGTCGGGCAGCTTGGCGGGATTCGAAACCTGCTCGACCGAGCCGTCGCGCAGCTGCACCTCGTAGATCACCGAGGGCGCGGTGGTTACGAGCTCCATGCCGTACTCGCGCTCCAGTCGCTCCTGCACGATGTCCATGTGCAGCAGACCGAGAAAACCGCAGCGAAAGCCGAAGCCGAGCGCCTGAGAGGCCTCGGGCTCATAGTGAAACGAGGCGTCATTCAGGTGCAGCTTGCCGAGCGCCTCGCGCAGCGCCTCGTACTGATTGGCTTCGACCGGGTACAGTCCCGCGAATACCTGCGGCTTGATTTCCTTGAATCCGGGCAGGGGCTGCGGCGCGGCCTTGTCGGCGTGCGTAAGGGTGTCGCCGACTCGCGCTTCGCGCAGATCCTTCACGCCCGCGATCACAAATCCGACCTCGCCTGCCGCAAGCTCCTCGCGCGGCTGCGATTTGGGCGTGAACACGCCCACCTGCTCGCACAGGTGTTGCACGCCCGCGCTCATCAGCAGGAGCTTGTCCTTGGGACGGAGCGTTCCCTGCACCATTCGTACCAGCATTACCACGCCGACGTAGTTGTCGAACCAGGAGTCGATGACCAGCGCCTGCAGACGCGCCGCTGGATCGCCCTTGGGGGGCGGCACGCGGGCGATGACCGCCTCCAGAATTTCGTCCACGCCCTCCCCGGTCTTGGCGCTGGCGCGAAGCGCGTCCTGCGCCTCGATGCCGATAACGTCCTCGATCTCCTGAATGGCGTTGTCCGGGTCGGCGGCAGGCAAGTCGATTTTGTTCAGCACCGGAATTACTTCGACGCCTTGCTCGATCGCCGTATAGCAATTGGCCACCGTCTGCGCCTCGACACCCTGCGACGCATCGACCACCAGAATCGCGCCCTCGCAGGCGGCGAGCGAGCGGCTGACTTCGTATGAGAAGTCGACATGGCCCGGCGTATCGATCAAGTTGAGAAGATAGCGCTCGCCGTCGCGCGCCAGGTACTCCAGCGCAGCAGTCTGCGCCTTGATGGTAATGCCGCGCTCGCGCTCCAACGCCATCGAGTCGAGCACCTGGTCGGCCATTTCGCGATCGGCGAGGCCGCCGCAGCGCTGGATGATCCGGTCAGCCAGCGTCGACTTGCCGTGGTCAATGTGCGCGATGATGGAGAAGTTGCGGATGCGGCCTTGCGGCGTCATGAAAAAAAGGGTGCCGGCGGCACCCTTCCTTGTCTGCAGCGGGCGCTATTCTAGCGCAAGCCGCGCGCGCAGCGCCGGCCCATCGAGCCGGGCGTGGCAAATTTGGCGTCCCGCGCCGTCGGTCAGCACCGGCACCTTGCGACCATAGCGCGCCGCCAGATCGAGGTCTGAGTCGACGTCAATCTCGACGAAGGCGACGCCCAGAGCGCGCAAATCGCCGGCCATCTCCTCGCAGAGGTGGCAGTCGGCCCGCCCGTAGAGGCGCAGAATCGGCTCAGCCTTTGTCGCCCAGACCGGCGACAGTGATGAAAGCCGTGTTGTCGCCACGGCGCACCAGGAAGGTGATCACGGCGTTCTTCTCCAAATTCGCAAGCAGCCGGTTCAGCTGCTCGGTGGATTTCAGATCCGTGTGCTGGCCGTTGTGCACCAGCTTGAGCAGCACGTCGCCTCGGCGCAGCTCGGCGCGCGCGCCGGCGCGCACCTCGGTGACCACGAGGCCGGACGGCAGCTTCAGCTCGCGCTTCTGTTCCGCACTCAGCTCGCTCACCACCACACCGAGGCGATTCGCGGCCAGCGGCGCAACTTTCGGTTCCGGCGGCGAGTCGCGCGCAGCGACGCGCTCCTCGAGCAGCTCGCCCACCGTGACGCTGAGCACGCGCGGCGCACCCTTGCGCCACACCTCGACCGGCACTCGGGTCCCGGGACGCGTGCCACCGACGATGCGCGGCAGGTCGCTGGAGGATTCGACTTCCTTGCCGTCGAAGCGGGTGATGATGTCCGTGGCCTCGATGCTGCCCTTGTCCGCCGGGCTGCCCTTCTCCACGGAGTTGACCAGCGCGCCGCGCGGCCGCTGCAGGCCGAACGACACCGCCAGGTCCTTGGTCACTTCCTGGATGACGACGCCGATGCGCCCGCGCGATACGCGCCCCTTTTCGCGCAGCTGGTTCTGAATATCGAGCGCAACGTCGATCGGAATCGCAAACGACAGCCCCATGAAACCGCCGGTGCGGCTGTAGATCTGCGAGTTGACGCCCACTACCTCGCCCTTCATGTTGAACAGCGGCCCGCCCGAGTTGCCCGGATTGATGGCGACGTCGGTCTGG
>JBDTMD010000005.1:0-15061 GCA_039934435.1 Burkholderiales bacterium | reverse complement strand
ATCGTGCCGTTCAAGCGCTTTCGCTGGCTGTCCGGGCAAGAGCGCACTGCGTCGTTCGTCAAGCCAACGGGTTTCCGCTCGGACTTTTGCGCGACGTGCGGCTCCCCGGTACCGAATCCGCTCAGACAGACCGCCTACTATTGGGTGCCCGCGGGATTGTTTGAAGGCGCCGAGAAGCTCGAGGTCGCTGTGCACTTGTATGTGGGTTCCAAAGCCACCTGGGACGATGGTCCGCTCTGCGGAGCGCAGTACGACGCCATGCCCGAAATGCGAGAATTCATGCGTATGCTGCATGCCGAAGTTCCTCGCTGATCACCGTCTTTGCGATCGCGGCGAGCTTGCCACTCCCGTCCGGGGGCGCGCCAACCGGCATCAACGCAGGAGTCTGTTTTGCCCACCACCACCCTGTTCATAGGCTCGTCCGCGGCCGCGAAGTCGCAGGCGCGGGTCATCGTCGCGAAATTCCAGGGCTCAACGCTGAAATTCGTCCCCGGGTGGGGCGCCTTCACTGCTGGCCGCACGCTGCTCGAGGACCTCGACCAGATCCGCGGCAAGGTCGACGGCGCCGTGCTGCTGTTCGCCCCGGACGCCCGCTCGACCGTGCGCAGAAAATTCGGCCGCTGGCTCGCGGCATTGTGAAACCCACCAACGCGGCGCGTCGCCAGCCGCCCGCAATCCGGGAGACGGAACCATGAGATACAGATCGCACTCCACCGCCATCATCCTGATCGTCGTCGGCGGACTTTTCCTGCTTTCGAATCTGGGCCTGATCCCGCATATCGGCCCGATGCTGCGGCTATGGTGGCCGCTGATCCTGATCGTCCTGGGCGCGCTCATGCTGGTGCAGCGCGGCTGACTCCTGGAAAATCGAATGCCCCGAGTAGTCCGCGACTCCCTCGTTTCCCTGCGCGACCTGCTGCTGACGGCGCTGCCGTTCGCCGCGCTGGCGTTCGCGCTGCTGGTCGCGGCTTACCTGGTGCTCGAGCCGGCGCCGCCCGGGCGCACGGTACTCGCCACCGGCCCCGAGCAAAGCGCCACCGCCGAGTTCGGCAAGCGCTACGCGAGCGAGCTGCAGCGCTACGGCATCGAGGTGGTGCTGCGCACGACGCGCGGCTCGCTCGAAAACCTGAAGCTGTTGCGCGACAAATCGCAGGACGTCGACTTCGCCTTCGTCCAGGGCGGCGCAAGCGAGTCGGTGCGCGCGGTCGACGAAGAGCTCGCGGGAGCGCCGCTGGTCTCGCTGGGCAGCCTGTTCTACGAGCCGGTGTGGCTGTTCTACCGCGCGGCGGCGGCGAAAAAACTGCCGCAGGCCGCGCTCGGCGAGCTGGCGCAGTTGCGGGGCTGGCGCGTCAGCGTCGGCGCCAGGGGCAGCGGCATGCCGGGCCTGATGGGCAAGCTGCTCGCCGCCAACGGCATCGAGCGGGACGAGCTGCAGCGCGATTTCCTCGAGGTCACGCCCGCGGTCGTGGCGCTCCTGGGCGGCCAGCTGGACGCGCTCGCCTTTGCCTCCGCGCCCGAATCGCCGATGACGCAGATGCTGCTGCAGACGCCCGGAGTGAAACTGTTCGAGTTCGCGCAGGCCCAGGCCTATTCGCGGCGCCTGCCGTTCCTCAGCCCGGTGACGCTGCCGCGCGGCGTCGCCGACCTGGCGCGCGATGTGCCGTCGCACGACGTGCCGCTGATCGCCCCCACTACCTCGCTCCTCGCCCGCGAGGGCATGCACCCGGCCCTGGTGCAGCTGTTCGTGCAGGCGGCCGGCAAAATCCACGGCGAAGCGGGATGGCTGGCGGGCGCCGGGCGCTTCCCGACGCCGCAAAGCACCGAGTTCCCGCTGGCGCGCGAGGCCGATCGCTTCTACCGCAGCGGGCCGCCGCTGCTGCAGCGCTATCTGCCCTTCTGGCTGGCCAATCTGATCGACCGCATGTGGGTGGTGCTGTTCTCGATCATCGCGGTGCTGATCCCGCTGTCGCGCATCGTGCCGCCGCTGTACCGCTTTCGCGTGCGCTCGCGCGTGTTCCGCTGGTACCGGCAGCTGCGCGAGATCGAGGAGCGCATCGACGGCGGCGGCGCCGATGCGGTCGCGCTGCTCGCCGAGCTCGACCGGCTCGAGGCGAAGAGCGGAGAAATCACGGTGCCGCTGTCCTATACCGACGAGCTGTACGCCCTGCGCAGCAACATCGCCATGGTACGCGCGCGCCTCCTGCAGGCGCGCGCATCAGCGACGGTCGCCTGAATGCCGGCCCTGCGCAACATACGCATGCTCGCGCGCTACACCGCGTGGGCGAACGAGCGCCTGTTCGAAGCGCTGCTGCAATTGCCCGAGGGCGCGGCGGCCGCCAGGCGCGCGACGGTCTTCGGCAGCATGGTGCACACGCTGAATCATGCCTGCGTCGTGGATCGAATCTGGCAGGCGCACCTGCAACGCCGCGACCACGGCTACAAGGCGCGCAACACCGAGACCCATCCGCCGCTCGCCGAGCTGCGGCGCGACCAGCGCGCGCTGGACGAGTGGTACATCGGCTACGCCGACCGGCTCACCGCTAAACTGCATGACGAAGTGGTCGAGTTCAAATTCGTCGATGGCGGCGCCGGCGCGATGACGCGCGGCGACATCCTGCTGCACGTCGTCAATCACAAGACCTATCACCGCGGCGTCGTCGCGGACCTGATGTACCAGGTGCCGGCCCGGCCGCCGATCATGGACCTGCCGGTGTTCCTGCGCGACGCGGCGCCGGCAAGCGTGCCGCGCGAAAACCCGTGATCGGCAGGACCGCCCTCGTCGCCGGCGCCACCGGAGCGACCGCCAAGCGGCTGGTCGAAGTGCTGCTGGAAGAAGACTGGCAGGTCATCGGCGTCTCGCGCCATGCGCCCGCAACCTCGAACGATCCCCGGTTGTCCTACATCCGTGCCGATCTGCTCGATGCCGGGAACTGCGCCGCCGCGCTCGCAAAGGCGAGCAACGTCACGCATCTGTTCTACACCGCGCGCGCCGCGTTCGGCGAGGGCGGCGTGGAAAGCGTCGAGCTCAATGTCGCCATGCTGAGGAACGTCCTCGACGCCGTCGAAGCGGCCGCGCCGCGCCTCGGGCACGTCCACCTGGTCGAGGGCCAGAAGTGGTACGACGTGCGCGTCCGGCCGGCGCGAACGCCCACGCGCGAGGACGACCCCAGGCAGCCGCCGCCGAATTTCTATTACGACCAGGAGGACCTGCTGCGCGCGCGGCAGGCGCAAAGCCGCTGGGCCTGGTCGGCCTCGCGCCCGCACATGGTCTACGACTTCGCACCGGAGCGAGCGCGCAATGTCGTGCCTGTTATCGGCGCCTGGGCGGCGATGTGCGCGGAACTGGGCACGCCGCTCGATTTTCCCGGCGCGCCCGGATGCTACTCGGCGCTGATGGAATTCACCGACGCGACGCAGCTGGCGCGCGCCATGGTCTGGATGGCGACCAGCGACAAGGCGAAAAACCAGGCTTACAACATCACCGACTGCTGCCAGTTCCGCTGGCAGTGGCTGTGGCCGCGCATCGCCGCGCATTTCTCGCTGCCCGTGGGACAAGTGCGTCCGCGCAGGCTTGCCGAGTGGATGCAGGACAAGGAGCCGGCCTGGCAGCGAACGGTAAAACGGCACGGCCTGGTGCCGAATGCGCTGCCGGACGTCGCCTCGTGGCCGTTCGCCGACTTCCTCTGGGGACTGCAGAGCGACCTGCCCACCGACACGAGCAAGATCCGGCTGCACGGGTTCCACGGCGTCGTCGACACCACGGAGCAGTTCCTGGCGTACCTTCGGCGCTATCGCGAAGGGCGCCTGCTGCCATGAGCCGCCCAAGCATCCTGCTGGCGGCGGCGCTCGCTTGCACCGCGTTGCTCGCCTTGCCCGACGTCTTCGCCTACAAGGGCGACGGCGTATTCACGGATACCAGCATCAGCAGCGAGCAGCCACGCTACCAGCTCGATTTCGGATCCGTAAGCCTGGCGACGAGCGGGAGTCGCGCATTCCGCTTTTCCGGGCTTCCCGAAGGCGACGTGACGTTCGGATTGCGGCTGCGTGCCCCGCACAATGATCCCCGGGCCGTGGTGCGCCTGACGCTGAAAAACGAAAAGGGAGAGATCGTATTCCACGTCTCGGACAGCCTCGCGAACTGGCTGCGCTCCGACCTCGAAGGCGGCTCTTTCCTGTACCGGCGCGGCATGACGTTGTACGTGCCGGTGGCGCCGCGCGCCATGAAGCCGGTGCGCACGGCCACCGGCCCGGACGGCGGCTGGGGCACCTACGCCACCGTGCGCGCCGCCGGAAGCTATGCGCTGGAATTCGAAGTCGTAAACGCCGATGCCGGCGCAAGCGGCGTACCTGTACGCCTGGTCGGCTTCGGCGGCGACTGGAAATAGGCAACGATGACGAGCGCGCTGCGCACACGCTGGCTCTGGGCCATCGCCGGCATCGTCTTCGCGGCAATCGGCATGCGCTATTGGGACATCCTGCGCTCGGCATTCGTCTTCAATCCGATACCGCCGACGGCGCAGTCGATCGACCGCGGCCGCCAACTGTTCCGGCAGGACTGCTCCGCCTGCCACGGCGCCGACGCACGCGGCAACGGGCCGGCGGCGGCGCAGCTGCCGCAGCATCCCAAGGACCTGACGCGCATCGCGCGGCCGCCGATTTTCCCGGACGGGGTCGTCGCCTATCGCATCGCCAACGGCGATCACGCCATGCCGGCGTGGAAAAGCGTGCTCAGCACCGAAGACATCTGGCACCTGATCAACTACATCCGCTCGCTGCGGCGCTAGGCAGACGCAAGCATGAACGAATCGAAGACCGATCCGGCGTCCTGCGCCGGCGCACCCGGCAAGGTGGCGCCGGTGGTCGACCGCAATCGCTGCGAAGCGAAAGGCGACTGCGTGCGCGTCTGTCCGTACGGTGTGTTCGAAATCCGCGACCTGAGTGTCGACGATCGCAGGCAACTCTCCTGGCGCGGCCGGCTGAAAGTCTGGGCGCACGGCAACCGGCAATCGTTCGTCGCGCGGCCCGACGCCTGCCACGCGTGCCAACTTTGCATCGCCGCCTGCCCGGAGCAGGCGCTCAGCCTCTCGCCGAATCTGCGACACTAGGGGCATGCCCGCCTGGTTCCTGCCCGCATTGAAGGCCGTCCTGCCGCACGTGGGCACCATCATCACCGTCGCCGCGCCGGTGTTCACGCGAAAGAGCGTCGAGACGGCGAACCAGGCGCAGCTCGTGCAGCAGCAGATCGCGGAGCTGCAAACCGCGGCGTCGCAGAACGCCGACAACATCAAAGCGCTCGCCGAACAGCTGCAGCGCGCGGTCGCGGCGCTGCATCAGGCGGCGGCAATCGCGGAGGCGCGGCTGCGCCGCGCCTACCTGCTGTGCATCGCGGCCATCGGCCTGTCCGCCGTGACGTTCGCGGTGGCGCTGTTCCTCATCTTCACTCGATAGACCTCATGTCCGACGAGCTGCAGCGCGAGATTCGCGCCGCGCTGTAAGCTTGGCGCACGCCTCTTCGACCAAGCACGACAAGGACTGCCATGGACGCCTATTTCAAGCCGGAGCATCTTGCCCATTTCGCCAACGTCTCCGACGCCAGCCCGGAGCTGGGGAAGAAATTCTTCGACTACTACGGCGCCGTATTCGCCGATGGCGCCCTCAGCGCCCGTGAAAAGAGCCTGATCGCGCTCGCCGTCGCGCACACCGTGCAATGCCCCTACTGCATAGATGCCTATACCCAGGACTGCCAGCAAAAGGGCGCGGACCTCGAGCAGATGACCGAGGCCGTGCACGTCGCCGTGGCGATCCGCGGCGGCTCCTCGCTGGTGCACGGCATGCAGATGCGCGAGCAGGCGAAAAAATTGGGAATGTAAGGATGCGGCTCGCCACCATCTCCCTCCGGCTGGAAGAAGTCGCGGTCGACCTCGCGGCCGACCGCGCTTCGCCGCGCGCCGCGCAGAGCCTGCGTCGCCGCCACGCCCCGCTCGATTCCCCCGCGCGGCAGCTCGAGCTCCTCGGCGGCGTTCCGCTGCGCACCGAATTCCACACGCTGGCGCCGGATCTGGCGCCCGCGCAGCTCGAGATCTTCCAGGTCAACCTCGGCAAGCTGTGCAACATGACCTGCCGCCACTGCCACGTCGACGCCGGGCCCGACCGCACCGACGCCATGATGGACGATGCCACCGTCGAGCAGGTGATCGCCGCGTTGCGCGCGACCAGCGCGCATACGGTCGATCTCACCGGCGGCGCGCCCGAGCTGCATCCGCGTTTTCGCGACATGGTGCAGGCGGCGTTCGACGCCGGCAAGCACGTCATGGACCGCTGCAACCTTACGGTGCTACTGCTGCCGAGGAACGCGGGCCTGGTCGAATGGCTCGCCGATCGCAACGTCGAGATCGTCGCCTCGCTGCCGCACTACCGCCGCCCGAACACCGATGCGCAGCGCGGCGACGGCGTCTTCGAGCGCTCGCTGCGCGCCCTGCGCATCCTGAACGCCGCCGGCTACGGCAAGGGCGACCCGCGGCGGCGCCTGACGCTGGTATCGAACCCGGCGGGCGCGTTCCTCGGCGCCTCGCAGGCGAGCGTCGAGCGCGAATGGCGCGAAGGCCTGCAGAAAAACTTCGGCCTGAGCTTCGACCGCCTGTTCGTGCTGAACAACATGCCGATCGCGCGCTTCCTGGAATGGCTGCAGGACTCGGGCAATCTCGAGGCCTACATGGAGCGGCTGGTCAACGCCTTCAATCCGGCCTCGATCGCCGGCCTCATGTGCCGCAATACGCTGTCGGTGAGCTGGGACGGGCGCCTGTACGACTGCGACTTCAACCAGATGCTCGAGATGGAGATCGACCGGACTGCCGGGTTGCACGTCCGCGACTTCGACGAGCAGGCCTGGCGCCGGCGCGCCATCGTCACGGCGCGCCACTGCTTCGGCTGCACCGCTGGCGCAGGCAGCTCCTGCGGCGGCCAGACCGCCTAGCCGCGCCAGACGATTTTCCCGCCGGACTCCTTGGTCATGCCGTCGAGGTACGCCTCGTGCGCGCGCAATTCATCGTCCGAGGCGCGCAGCACGGCGAGCTTCGAGGCATCGATGCGCGCCGTGACCGCGGCCTGCTCGGCGGCGGTCTCCTCGTCCATCGCCAGGCTGTCCTGGCCGCGCGTCATCGCCAGGTAGACCTCGGCCAGCAATTGCGCATCGAGCAGCGCGCCGTGCAGCGTGCGGTGCGCGTTGTCCACCGCGTAGCGCTCGCAGAGCGCATCGAGCGAATTGCGCCGGCCGGGATGCAGCTCGCGCGCCAGCGCCAGCGTATCGATGACGCCGGCGACGTGGTCCTTCAGCCGCCCCAGCCCCATGCGCTCCAGCTCCAGGTCGAGGAACTCGACGTCGAAATCGGCGTTGTGGATGATGAGCTCGGCGCCGCGCACGTAGTCGAGGAATGCCTTCGCCACCTCGGCGAACTTCGGCTTGTCGGCGAGGAATTCGTCGGTGAGGCCGTGCACGCGCAGTGCGCCCTCCTCGCTTTTTCGCTCCGGATTGACGTAGCAATGGAAGTGGTTGTCGCTCACGCGCCGGCTCAGCAGCTCGATGCAGCCGATCTCGATCACCCGGTCGCCGAGGCTCGCGGACAGGCCGGTGGTCTCGGTGTCGAGCACCACCTGTCTAGCGGCCATGCACGATCCCCTTGTTGGCGAGGGCATCCGCGCGTTCGTTCTCCGGATGCCCGGCGTGGCCGCGCACCCAGTGCCATTTCACGTCGTGTCCCTGCGTCACTTCGTCCAGGCGCATCCACAGGTCGATGTTCTTCACCGGTTTTTTGTCCGCGGTGCGCCAGCCGCGGCGCTTCCAGTCGTGGATCCACTCGGTAATCCCCTTCTGCACGTACTGCGAGTCCGTGTACAGGCGCACGCGCGCGCGCCCTTCGAGCGACTCCAGCGCGCGGATCACCGCGGTCAGCTCCATGCGATTGTTGGTGGTGTGCGCTTCGCCGCCGTGCAGCTCGCGCTCGCGCCCGGCCACCCGCAGCAGCACGCCCCAGCCGCCCGGGCCCGGATTGCCCTTGCACGCGCCGTCGGCGTAGGCCTCGACCGCCGCCTCAGTCATTGCGGCGCTTCACGGCGTGGCCGGGATGCCCGTTTCGCTGCGGCATCGCCGCCAGCGCGCGGCGCCGCGCGCGCTCCTTGCGCCAGGCCGGCGTGATGAGGCGCATGCCGTGCACGCGCTTTACCGCGCGCACCACGTACACGCCGCCGAGGATCGGCCACCAGCGCGCCCCCGCCTTCTCCATGAAGGCGAGGCGCTCGCGCCAGCGCGGATTGGCGAACGGCGGCGCGTAGCAGCCGAAGCGCCCACCGTTCAGCTCGAACGACAGCAGCTGCAGCCAGTCCTTGAGCCGCAGCAGCCCGATGAAGCGCGCATCCCAGGGGGAAGGCGCGTCGCGCCGCGCGAACCAGCGGCGCAGGCCCCAGAGCGAAGCGTTGTTGAAGCCCGAGATCACCACCTGGCCATCGGGCCGCAGCACGCGCTCGGCCTCGCGCAGCACGCTGTGCGCGTCGAGGTGCGATTCGAGCGCGTGCGGCAGCACCACCAGGTCGAGACTCTGCGAGGCGAGCGGCAACTGCAGCGGGTCGGCGGCGAGCGCCGCGCCCGACTCGAGCGCCACGGTGAAGCGGTACGGAATGCGGTTCTGGCGCAGGCATTCGATTTGCGGCAGGCCGACCTGCACCGCGCGGTAGCCGAACACGTCCTCGACGGCGTTGTCGAACTGCTGCATCTCCCAGTCGAGCACGTAGCGCCCGAGCGGCGTCTCGCACCACCCGGAAAACGACGCGCGCTCGCCGTTATACTTGGCCGCTGCATCCGAGACGAAAGACTGGCGATCCATGATCGATATCGTTGCGCTACCGGCCCTGAGGGACAACTACATCTGGACGCTGCGCACGGCCACGCACGCGGCGGTGGTCGATCCGGGCGAGGCGCAGCCGGTGCTGGATTACCTGGCGCGCGAGCGGCTCGAGCTGTGCGCGATCCTCGCCACCCACCACCATCCCGACCACGTCGGCGGCATCCCGCAGCTGCTCGCCGCAAAGCGGGTGCCGGTCTATGGGCCCAGGGGCGAGCCGATCGCCACGCTCACGCAGCCGGTCGGCGAAGGCGACTCCGTGTCGATCCCGGAGCTCGGCGTCACGTTCTCGGTGCTCGACATTCCCGGGCATACGCGAGCGCATATCGCCTATTATGGCGTGGAATCATTGTTTTGCGGCGACACGCTGTTCGCCTGCGGCTGCGGGCGGCTGTTCGAAGGCACGCCCGAACAGATGATGGCCTCGCTCAGCAAACTCGCCGCGCTGCCCGACGCCACCAAGGTCTATTGCGGCCACGAATACACCATCGCCAACATCGGCTTCGCGCAGCAGGTCGAGCCGCGGAACTCGGCGCTGGCGGCGCGGCTGAAGCGCGACCAGGCGTTGCGCGCGGCGGGCAAGCCGACGCTGCCCTCGACCCTTGGCGATGAGCGCGCCACCAATCCGTTCCTGCGCTGGCGCGAACCGGCGGTGATCGAATCGGCGAACAAATACCTCGGCACGCGGGTTTCGGACCCGGTAAAGGTGTTCGCCGCCATCCGGGACTGGAAGAATCGGGGCTGAGCGAGTACTATCGCTCTCCATGCAAGGACTTAGGGGAATTTCTGGAAGCATTTTCGTAGCCGCGCTGCTGCTCGCCGGCTGCGCCTCGGTGCCGCCGGAGGCCACGCAGGTCGAACCGCAGATCGCGCGGGCGCTACCCGAGCAGGTGCCGCCCGCCGAGCCCGCGCCCCTGCCGGCCGCGCCGGCGGCGCATCCCGCACCACTGCCCACCGTGCGCCTGCTCGATGCCACGCGCCTGCCGCCTTTCGAAGGCGAAAAGCGCGAGCTCGCCGGGCGGCAGCCGGTCGCCAAGCTCGACCGCACGCAGCCCACCGATGACCTGTGGCAGCGGCTGCGGCGCGGCTTCGCCATGACCGACATTCGCTCGCCGCGCGTCGATGAGCGCATGCGCTGGTACGTCGCCAACCAGGACTACATGCAGCGCATGTTCGCGCGCACGCGGCGCTATCTGTTTCACATCGTCGCCGAACTGGAGCAGCGCCACATGCCCACCGAGCTGGCGCTGCTGCCGATGGTGGAAAGCGCGTTCAACCCGATGGCCTACTCGCGCTCGCACGCCTCGGGCCTGTGGCAGTTCATCCCGGGCACCGGCAAGCGCTACGAGCTGAAGCAGAACATCTGGTACGACGGGCGCCGCGACGTCGTCGCCTCCACTGACGCCGCGCTCGACTACCTGCGCGACCTCTACGACATGCACGGCGACTGGCACCTGGCGCTCGCCTCGTACAACTGGGGCGAGAACAACGTCGCCCGCGCCATCGCCAAGAACAGGAAGAGCGGCAAGCCGACCGACTATCTCAGCCTGCCGATGCCGCGCGAGACGCGCGGCTACGTGCCGAAACTGCAGGCGCTGAAAAACCTGATCGCCAACCCGGCGGCCTACGGCATCACGCTCGCGCCGATCCCCAACGAGCCCTACTTCGCCACCGTCGACAAGACGCGCGACATCGACGTCAAGCGCGCGGCCGAGCTCGCCGAGATGCCGCTGGAGGAGTTCATCAACCTCAACCCCGGTTTCAGCCGGCCGCTGATCCGCTCGGCGGTGACCTCGCGCATCGTGCTTCCGGCCGACAAGGTGGAGATCTTCCACGACAACCTGGAGAAGCTCCAGGACAGCGAGCTCGTGTCCTGGAAAACCTACAAGCCCAGGCACGGCGACACGCTGGACTCCATCGCACGCCAGCACCGCATGACGCTGGCGCAGCTGCGCGAGGTCAACGGCATCTCGCCGCGCTCGCGCCGCATGCCCGACCTGCTGGTGGTGCCGATCGAGGGCGGCGCCGACGCCTTCGCGCCCATGCCCATCATGTACGCCCCGCCGATCCCGAGCGGCGGGCGCACGCACGTGGTGCGTCGCGGCGAAACCGCCTGGGGCATCGCGCGACGCTACGGCGTTTCGGTCAAGGATCTGCAGCGCTGGAATAGAATCGGCAAGCACCTGATGGCCGGGCAGCGCCTGACCATCTTCTAGTCGACTTTCGGCACCGCCTCGAGCAGGGTTTTCGTGTAGGCATGGCGCGGCGCGCCCAGTACCTGCACGGCGCTGCCCTGCTCGACGATCTTCCCCTGCTGCATCACCGCGACTTCGTGCGCGAGATACTCGACCACCGCGAGGTTGTGCGTGATGAACAGGTAGGCCAGGCCCAGGCGCTCCTGCAGCTCGCGCAGCAGATTCAGGATTTGCGCCTGCACTGACACGTCCAGCGCGCTGGTCGGCTCGTCGCAGACGATCAGCTTCGGCTCGACCGCCAGGGCGCGCGCGATGGCGATGCGCTGGCGCTGGCCGCCCGAGAATTCGTGCGGGTAGCGGCTCTTCGCCGCCGCGGGCAGCCCGACCTGGTCGAGGAGCGCGTCGATGCGCTTCGTGCGGTCGACTTCCCCGCTGCCCACGCCGAGGCTCCTCATGCCCTCGACCAGAATGTCGGCCACGCGCATGCGCGGGTTGAGCGAAGCGTACGGGTCCTGGAACACGATCTGCATCGCCGCGCGGTAGCGCTGCAGCCCGGCGCGCGCGAGGCCGGTCAGTTCGGCGCCCGCGTAGCGCACGCTGCCCGTGGTGGGGCGGATGAGCTGCAGGATCGCCTTGCCGACAGTGGTCTTGCCCGAGCCCGACTCGCCTACCAGTGCGAGGGTGCGCCCCTCGGGCACCGCGAGCGACACGCCGTCGACCGCCTTCACGTTGCCCACGGTGCGGCGCAGGATGCCGCGGCGGATCGGAAAGTACACCTTGAGGTCCCGCACTTCCAGCAGCGCGCGCGCCGCGCGCGCCGTGCGCGCCGTGAGTATGCCCGCTGCCGCCGCGCGCGGCGCTGCGCGCTCTTTCTCGCGCAGATGGCAGCGCACGCGGTGCGCCGGCTCGAGCGCGCGCAACTGCGGCACCTCGCGCGCGCAGCGCTCGAAGGCGAAGTCGCAGCGCTCGGTGAAGCGGCAGCCGCTGAAAGCGGTCGTGAGCGGCGGCACCTGGCCGCGGATCTGCGCCAGGCTGCCGTCGCGCTGCGCCGCGCCGGGCAGCGCGGCGAACAGCTTCTGCGAGTACGGGTGCTGCGGCGCGCGGAAGAACTGCTCGCGCGGCGCCACTTCGACGATTTCACCCGCATACATCACAGCGACGCGGTCGGCCATCTTCGCCACGATGCCAAGGTCGTGCGTGATGAGCAAAAGCGCCATGCCACGCTCGGACTGGAGCTTCTTCAGCAGCTCCAGGATCTGCGCCTGGATCGTGACGTCGAGCGCGGTAGTGGGCTCATCGGCGATCAGCACCTCGGGATCGACGGCCAGCGCGCCGGCGATCATGGCGCGCTGGCGCAGCCCGCCCGAAAGCTGGAACGCGTATTCGCCCATGCGCCGCTCGGCCTCCGGCATGCCGACCGAGCGCAGCAGCTCGAGCACCCGGCGGCGCACGGCCGCGCCGCGCAGGTCCGTGTGGCGCTCGATCACCTCGGCCACCTGGCGTCCCACCGTCAGCACCGGGTTCAGCGCCGTCGACGGTTCCTGGAATATCATCGCCGCGCGCTTGCCGCGCACCGCGCGCATCGCAGCCTCGGGCAGCGCCAGCAGGTCGATTGCGCCCAGCCGCACGCTGCCGCCGGCAATGCGGCCGACGTCCGGCAAGAGCCGCAGGATGGACAGCGCGGTCATCGACTTGCCGCAGCCCGACTCGCCCACCAGCGCGAAGCACTCGCCCTTGGCGATCTCGAGGTCGACGCCGTCCACGGCACGCAGCACGCCTTCGGGCGTGTCGAGCACGGTGCGCAGGCCTTGCAGCTCCAGCGCCGCGCTCATACGCGCACCCGCGGATCGAATCCGTCGCGCACCGCATCGGCCAGCAGGTTCGCCGCCAGCACCAGCGCGAACATGAAGACGAAGGCGGCGGCCAGCGACCACCACACCATCGGCTCGCGCGCCATCTCCAGGCGCGCGGCGTTGATCATGGTGCCGAAGCTGGTGGTGGACGGATCGACGCCGACACCGACGTAGGACAGCACCGCTTCGGCCAGCACCAGGCCGGAAAAATCCAGCACCAGCGTGATGATGACGATGTGCGCGACGTTGGGCAGGATATGCCGCGCCAGAACACGCGCATGCGATACGCCGAAGGCATGCGCCGCCTGAATATACTCGAGCTCGGAGAGCTTGAGCGCCTCGCCGCGCAGCAGGCGCGCGAGCCCGGTCCAGCTGGTCAGGCCAAGGATCGCGCACAGGCCGAGCAGGCGCATGTCGGCACGCTGCGCCGTCGTCGGGAACCAGTCGCCGTGATTGTCGAGAAACACCTGCAGCATGAGCACGAAGGCGGCGATCAGCAGCACGCCGGGGATCGAGTTGAGGGTCGTATAGAGGTATTGGATGACGTCGTCTACCCAGCCCTTGAAATAGCCTGCGGCGACCCCGGCCGCAATGCCCAAGGGCAGGAGCACAAGCGTAGTCACGGTGCCGATGACCAGACTGGTGCGGATGCTCTTCAGCGCCTGGTAGAGCACGTCCTGACCGACTTGGTTGGTGCCCAGCACGTGGTAGCCGGCGGCCAGTGCAACTGCCGGCCCGGCCAGCGCCAAGAGGAAGCCAAGCGCTACCGCTGCCGCGCGCCAGGGTACCTGCGGCCAGCGGCGCACCAGGATGCCGCGCGCCGCCAGCAGCGCCAGGCCCAACAGCACGGCGCCGGCGGCAAGCCCGGCGAGCGTTCGCAGCGCCACGTCCCGGCCCCAATCGGCCTCGGCCTTGAGATGCGCGCCGCCAAAGCGCAGACGCGGGAATTCGCGCGCCGTACGGCCATCGGCCAGTTCCACCTGCTCCCGCTGGTAAAGCCGCGTGGCGAGCGGTGCCGAATAGGTCTTTTCGCTGCGCTCGCGCAGCGGCGCCAGCAGCCGATCGAGCAGCGAACGCGCCTCGACCGAGTAAGCCACCACCGCGCCCGCGTCCCGCGCCGGCAGCGCCGGCCGGTAATGCAGCGAATCGAGCAGGCCCACCAGGATGTAGCACGCCAGGACCACGGACGCAGCGACCGCGGTGCGGCTGCGGAATACGCGCGCCCAGGGAGCGGCGAGGTGTGCACGCCGCCGGCAGTACCAGGCAAAAGCCGCCACCGTCAGCACCAGCAGCCACACCAGCAAGTCGGTAGCGAGAACGACCGGCACGTTAGGTGAGCCTCACGCGCGGGTCGACCAGCGTGTAGGAGATGTCGGTGAGCAGCAGCCCGACGATGTAGAGCACCGAGCCGATGAACACCATCGAGCGCACCACGGCGAAGTCCTGCGCTTGGATGGCATCGATGGTGTAGCTGCCGAGCCCCGGGATGCCGAAGAACGATTCCGTGATCAGGCTGCCGAGAAAAAGCGCCGGTATGACGACGACGGCCCCGGTCAGGATGGGGATCAACGCATTCTTCAGGACGTGACGGAACATGACCACGCTCTCGGCAAGTCCCTTGGCGCGGGCAGTGCGGACGTAATCTTTTCCCATCTCCTCTACGAACAGGGTGCGATAGAAGCGCGCGCTGCTGCCGAACGAGCCGATGACGCCGATCAGCACGGGCAGCACGAGAAACTTCGCGGCGTCGAGGCCACCCTCGTAGCCCGAAATCGGCACCAGGTGCCAGAGCTTGGAGACCAGGTACTGTCCACCGATGATGTAGAAAAGCGAGCTGATCGACATCATCGCCACGCACAGGATCACGGCCCACAGGTCGAAGTATGTGGCACGGAAAAACGCCATGCCGAGTGCAAACGTGATGGTCGCCACCAGACCGACGAGGAACACCGGTACCGCGAGCGCCAGGCTCGGCCCCATGCGCGACTTGATCTCACTGGCGATGTCGCGATTGTCTTCGGCGCGGCCGAAGTCAAAGGCGAACAGCTTCACCGACTTGTCGAAAAAGATCGTGTCGCTGAACTTCTTCGTTCCCGCCGCCGGCGCGTTCCATAACAGC
>JBDTMD010000004.1:0-15816 GCA_039934435.1 Burkholderiales bacterium | reverse complement strand
GCGCCGTCGGCAAGTCCTGCGGCGGGTGCCACGACGATTTCCGCGAGAAGAACTAGACCGCGCTTGAGCACCGCGAAAGGCCCCGCCTGCGCGGGGTCTTTCTTTTTTGCCCTGGCGCTGGGCGGGTTCGTCGCGCCGGCAGGCGCCCAGGGCGACGCGAGCCGCGGCGCCTACGTGGCAAAGGTCGGCGGTTGCGCCGGCTGCCACACCGAGGCAAAGAAGGAAGCGGTGCCCTACGCCGGCGGCCGGGCGCTGAAGACGCCCTTTGGCACCTTCTACGGGCCGAACATTACCCCGCACCCGCGGGCGGGCATCGGTCGCTGGAGCGAAGCGGACTTCCTGCGCGCGCTGCGCCTGGGTGTGCGGTCCGACGGCGCGCACTTGTTTCCCGCGTTTCCCTATCCGTCGTTCACGAAGATCACGGACGCCGATGCGCGCGACCTGTGGGCGTTCCTGCGCGCGCTGCCGCCCAGCGATCAGGCGAACCGGGCGCACGATCTGAGCTTTCCGTTCGGCTGGCGCTTCCTGGTCGGATTCTGGAAGTGGCTGTACTTCAAGCCGGGCCGGTTCGTCGCCGATGCCGCGCGCACGCCGCAATGGAATCGTGGCGCGTACCTTGTCACTGCGCTCGGCCACTGCGGCGAGTGCCATACGCCGCGCAACTGGCTCGGCGCGTCCGACCCCAGCCGCGCCCTCGCCGGCGCGAAGCTCGCGGATGGCGGCGGCGCGCCGAACCTGACACCCGCGCGCCTGAAAAAGTGGGACGACACCGAACTGAAGGACTTTCTCGGCAGCGGCCTGACCCCCGACGGCGACGTGGTCGGCGACACCATGGGGGAAGTGATCCGCAACACCACCAGCCAGCTGACGCCGGTGGATCTTGCCGCCCTGGTCGCCTACTTGCGCAGCCTGCCGCCGCTCGCCGAGACGCCGCGTTGAGTTCCTGCAGTTGTTGACGGAATAGCTTGCGGCGAGGCAGTGTTCAGGACAGTGAGCGATGCCCAGAGCCTGATCGCGTTGATTCCGCGCCTGCGACGCTACGCGCGCGCGCTGGTCGGCGAGCGCGCCGCGGCGGACGACCTGGTGCAGGACACGCTCGAGCGCGCCTGGTCGAAGCTGCACCTGTACCGGCACGGCACGGACCTTCGCGCCTGGCTGTTCACGGTGATGCACAACGTGCATGTCAACCAGGTGCGCGCGGCGCGGCCGACTGCGCCGCTCGATGACGAAATGCCCGAGCTGGCGCAGCGCGCGGTGCAGGGCGATGCGCTGCTGGTGCGCGATCTGGAGCGCGCCCTCGCCGCGTTGCCGGCAGCGCAGCGCGAAGTGCTGATGCTGGTGGCGCTCGAGGACCTGAGCTACGACGAGACTGCGCGCGTGCTGGGGATCCCGATCGGCACGGTGATGTCGCGGCTGGCGCGAGCGCGCGAGAAAGTTCGCATATTGATGCACGGAAAAGGCAGTTCCAAATTGCAAGTGGTGAAATGAGCGAACAGCAGAACCCGGTCAATGAAGTCGACATTCAGGCCTGGGCCGACGGCCGCCTGATTGCAGAGCGGCGCGCCGCGGTCGAGTCCTGGCTGACCGCGCACCCCGAGGAAGCAGAGCGGGCGGCGGCCTATCGCGCCTTGAATGAGCAATTGCGGGCCCAGTACGATCCCGTCCTTACCGAGCCGCTGCCCGAGCGCCTGGCGGGCGCGCTGTCGCGTCGCCCGCGCTGGCGCGCCGCGGCGGCGATCGCCGGCTGGCTGGCTCTGGGTGCGGTGCTGGGCGGAATTACGGGCTGGCAACTGCACGCGCAGCGGGCGCCGGCGCCGCTGGCGCAGCCGGAAACTCCGCTGCTTGCTCACCGCGCCGCGCTCGCGCATGCCACCTACGCACCCGAGGTGCGCCATCCGGTCGAAGTGGGCGCGGACCAGGAGCAGCACCTGGTCGCGTGGCTGTCCAAGCGCCTCGGGGCGCAAGTGCGCGCGCCGCGGCTCGAGGCCGAGGGTATGACGCTGGTGGGCGGGCGGTTGCTGCCGCGCGATCCGGGTCCGGTGGCGCAGTTCATGTATCAGAGCGCGCCCGGCCGCCGCGTGACGCTTTACGTGCGCACCGAGGGACCCGATCAGCGCGAAACCGCGTTTCGCTTCGCGCGCGAAGGCAACATCCAGGTGTTCTACTGGATCGACCGCAAGTTCGGCTACGCCCTGTCCTCGGCCGACCTGGACCGCGAGGAATTGCTCAGGCTCGCGAACGTGGTCTACCGCCAGCTCAACCCCTGAGGCGGCGCCTCAGGTGCCGCTCGCCGGCCGGATCAGGTAGCCGCCGGACTTGTCATCGCGCTCGAGCGCGAGAAGCTTGCGGTTCTTCAGCTCCTCGAGCAGGTCCGAAAACGCCTTGAAGCCGTAGTACGACTCGTTGAACCCGGGCTTACGCCGCTTCAGCGCCTGCTTCACCATCGAGCCCCAGATCTTCTCGCCTTCGCCGCGTTCCGCGATCAGCGCCTGCAGGGTCTCGATGACCAGGTCGAAGGCCTCCTGCTTCTTGTCGTCGCTGGGGGCGGCATCCTTGGCCGCGCCGGCAGGGCGCGTTTCGCGGCGCTTCTTCGCGGCGCGGCGCTTGGCCTCGTCCTCGCGCACCAGATCGTCGTAGTAGATGAACTCGTCGCAGTTGGAGATCAGCAGGTCGGAGGAGGAGTTCTTCACGCCGACGCCGATCACGTTTTTGGCGTTCTCGCGCAGCTTGGACACCAGCGGCGAGAAATCCGAATCGCCGCTGACGATGGCGAAGGTGTCGACGTGCTCCTTGGTGTAGCACAGGTCGAGCGCGTCGACCACCATGCGGATATCGGCCGAATTCTTGCCGGACTGGCTGCGGTGCGGAATCTCGATCAGCTCGAAGGCCGCGGCGTGCATCGTCGACTTGAACTCCTTGTAGCGGTCCCAGTCGCAGTAGGCCTTTTTCACCACGATCGAGCCCTTGAGCAGCAGCTTCTCCAGCACGCGGCCGATGTCGAATTTCTCGTACTTGGCGTCGCGCACGCCGAGGGCGATGTTTTCGAAGTCGCAGAATACGGCGAGGTTGCGCGTGTCGGTCATGTTGCTCCTGGAAGAGTGCGTGGCGCCGGACGGGAATCGTCCGGCGCGCGGCGGCTTGCCAGCCATTCCTGCAGCCGCTCGAAGTAAAGGTAGATCACCGGCGTGATGAAGAGCGTGAGCACCTGCGACAGCAGCAGGCCGCCGACCACCGCCAGGCCGAGGGGCTGACGCGCATCGCCGCCGACGCCGAACGCCAGCGCGATGGGCAGGCTGCCCATCAGCGCGGCCATGGTGGTCATCATGATCGGCCGGAAGCGTACCAGGCAGGCCTCGCGGATGGCATCGTGCGGCGCCTTGCCGTCGCGGCGCTGCGACTCGATCGCAAAGTCGATCATCATGATCGCGTTCTTCTTGACGATGCCAATCAGCATGATCATGCCGACGAAGGCGTACATGTTGAGCTCGATACCGAAGATGCGCAGCGTGAGCAGGGCGCCGAGCGCGGCGGTGGGCAAGCCCGACAGGATCGTCAGCGGGTGAATGAAGCTCTCGTACAGGATGCCGAGCACCAGGTAGATGACGAGGATTGCCAGCCCGAGCAGGAGTCCCATGCCCTGCAGCGAATCCTCGAACGCCTGTGCCGTGCCGGAGAAACTCGCGTTGATGGTCGCGGGCACCTGCAGATCGCGCGTGCTGTTGCGAATCGACTCGATGGCTTCGGACAGCGCCACACCCGGTTTCAGGTCGAACGAAATGGTGACTGACGGCAGCTGGCCCTGGTGGCTCACCGTGAGCGGGCCGACGCCGTAGGAAAGCCTGGCGACGGCGCTCAGGGGCACCAGCGCCCCGCTGGTGGAGCGCAGGTACAGCATCGGCAGCGCCGCGGGCCCGCTCTGGTAGCGCGGCTCCACTTCAAGGATCACCCAATATTGGTTGGACGCCGTGTAGATGGTCGAAACTTGCTGCGAGCCGTACGCCGACCCGAGCGCAACCTCGAGCTGCTGTGCCGACACGCCGAGCGCCGACGCCCTGGCGCGATCGATGTCGACTCGCACCTGTGGCTGGTGGATCTGCAGGTCGCTCGATACGTCCACCAGCCTCGGGATCGATTTCAGGCGCTCCTCGATGATCGGCACCCAGTGGTACAGCTCCTCCGTACTCGCCCCGCGCAGCACGTACTGGTAGGGGCTCTTGGTGAGCTGGCCGATGCGGATGGTGGGGATGTTCTGGATGTAGGCCTTGACGCCGACCAGCTGCGCAAGCTTGGGCCGCAATTGCCGGACCACCTCGTCGGCGGACACCCGCTCGGCGTGTGGCTTGAGCGTAATGAACAGGCGACCGCGATTGAGCGAAGGATTGTTGCCGCCGGCGCCGATGAAGGACATCACTCCCGCCACGTTGGGATTGCTGCGCACGACCTCCGCTGCCTGCTTCTGCAGGCCGGCCATCGCATCGAAGGAGATGTCCTGCGCCGCCTCGGTGAAGCAGAACAGCTGCCCCGTATCCTCGGTCGGCAGAAAGCCCTTCGGCATGCGCGCGAACAGGATGCCGGTGGCGATCGTGATGGCGAAGAACGCCATCAACACCACGCGCGCGTGCGCCAGGGACCAATCCAGCGTCAACTGGTAGGCGCGGCGCAGTCCCTCGAAGCCCCGCTCCGTGAGGCGATACAGGCGCCCGTGCGAAACCGCGTGCCGAGGCGCCAGCATGCGCGCGCACATCATCGGCGTGAGCGTGAGCGAGACGAAGCCGGAGATCAGCACGGCCACGATGATCACGACCGCGAATTCGTGCAGCAGCCGGCCGATGATGCCGCCCATGAAGAATACCGGGATGAATACCGCCGCGAGTGACAGCGTCATCGACAGGATGGTGAACGAGATCTCCTTCGAACCGTCGAGCGTGGCCTGCAGGCGCGACTTTCCGGCTTCCATGTGGCGCGAGATGTTCTCCAGCATCACGATGGCGTCGTCGACCACGAAGCCGACACAGAGCGTGAGTGCGATCAGCGATATGTTGTCCAGGCTGTAGCCGAGGACGTACATCACCGCGAACGTGCCGACGATGGACAGCGGCAGGGCCACGCTGGGAATGATGGTCGCGGGAATGTTGCGCAGGAACAGGAAAATCACCATCACTACCAGCGCAAGGGCGAGCAGCAGCGCAAACTGCACTTCATCGACTGACTGGCGGATGACGACAGTGCGATCGAACAGCACTTCCATGCCGATGCCGGCCGGCACCTCGGCGCGGAATGTCGGCATCAGTTTCTTCACCGCGTCCACCACCTGGATGGTGTTGGTGCCCGGCTGGCGGTAGATCGCGAGCACGATGCCGCGCCGGTTCTTGTACCAGGCAGCGACCTTGTCGCTCTGCACGCTGTCGATCACGCGCCCGAGCTGCTCCAGGTGGATCGGCGCGCCGTCGCGGTAACTGACGATGACGCGGCGGAAGTCGGCGGCGTCGAACAACTGGCCGTTCGCCTGGACCGCGAACAGCCGGTCTTTGCCGTACAGGGTTCCGGTGGGCAGATTGACGTTGGCCTGCGCCACGGCCTGCTGCACCTCGTTGATGCCGATGCCGCGCGCGGCGAGCTTGTTTGGGTCGACCTGCACGCGCACCGCGTATTTCTGCTGCCCGAAGACCTGAACCTGCGCGACACCGCTGATGGTCGAGATGCGCTGCGCGAGAAAGGTCTCCGCGTACTCGTCCACCGTGGACAACGGTAGCGTGTCCGATGTGAGTGCGAGGTAGAACACCGCAAAGTCCCCCGGGTTGACCTTGCGGAAGGACGGCGGCGCCGGCATGGCGGCCGGCAGCTGGCGCGCGGTCGCCGCGATCGCCGAATTCACGTCCTGCGCCGCCGCGTCGATATCGCGGTCGAGCGCGAATTGCAGCGTGATCTGCGTCGTGCCCTGGCCGCTTTCGGAGTACATCGAGTCGATGCCGGCGATCGTCGAGAATTGCTTTTCAAGCGGCGTCGCCACCGCGGAGGCCATGGTTTCCGGGCTTGCGCCGGGCAGTTCGGCCCTCACCTGGATCGTAGGAAAATCGACATTGGGCAACGAACTCACCGGCAGCAGGCGGTAGCCGACGATGCCGAAGATCAGGATGCCGGCCATTAACAGCACCGTCATCACCGGGCGGCGTACGAATATTTCCGAAAGATTCAAGATCCCTGTGCCTGCGCGCTGACGCGCACCTTGGTGCCCGGGACCAGCCGCAGCGCGCCGCCGGTCACAATGCGCTCGCCGGCCGTCACGCCCTTGACCACCGCGAGATCGCCTTCGCTGCGATCGACCGTCACCGGGCGCAACTCCGCCGAGGAATCGGGCTTGATGACGTACAGATACCGTCCGTCGGGCCCGGTCTGCACCGCGCCCGCGGGCACCAGGATGGCGTTCAGATCGTCATAGAGATGCAGCTGCACGTTGACGAACTGCCCGGGCCACAAGGCGAGATCACGGTTGTCGAAGCTGGCGCGAAGGCGGATCGTGCCCGTGGCCGGGTCGACCGCATTGTCGATGAATACAAGGCTACCCTGAGCCAGCGGCTGTTCCGCGCCGGCTGCGGTCGCCGCGACCGGCAACGAACGCTGCGTCATGTGCTTGCGAATCGCCGGCAGTTGCTGCTCTGGAACGGCGAAGCTCACGTAGATCGGCTTGACCTGGTTGATGACGACGAGCGCATTGACGTCATTGGCCTTGACCAGGTTTCCTGCCTGCAGCAGTGCGCGTCCGACATAGCCGTCGATCGGCGAAGCGATCGTGCAATAGGCGAGATTGAGCCGCGCGTTCTCCAGCGCGGCGCGGCTGGCCGCGGCCACCGCCTCGGCGGTCTGCGCATTGGTCGCAATCTGCGCGTAGGCCTCAGGAGAAATGAACTTCTTCTCCAACAGCTCCTTGTAGCGCCGCTCCTGCGAGCGCGCCTGGTCGCGCGCGGCGGCGTCGCGCAGTGCGTTTGCCTCGGCCTGCTTGAGCGCCGCCTCGAACGGTCGCGCGTCGATTCGGAACAGCACCTGGCCCCGCTTGACCTCCTGCCCTTGGCGGAAATTGACGGCCACGATCTGGCCGTCAACGCGCGCCTTTACCGCCACGGTCGAAAAAGCTTCCACGTTGCCGATCGCGGCGAGTTGAAAGGGCACGTTTCGCTGCACAGCGAGGGCGATGGAGACCGGCACCGCCGCTGCGACGTGCGGCTCCTTTTTTTCGTTCGCGCCGCCATCGCGTGCGAAATACACGACGATGCCGAGCCCCGCCGCGATCAAGAACAGCGTGCCTGCAGCGAAGATCTTGCGGCCGGTGCTCACGCGATCACCAAGGGGGAATGATCTCGCCAGTGTACAGTTCCTCGATGCGCTCGCGCCGGCGCACGAGATGCGCCTTGGCGCCATCGGCAAGAACCTCGGCGGCCCGCGCCCGCGAGTTGTAATTCGAGCTCATGCTCATGCCGTACGCCCCGGCCGACATCAGCGCCAGCAGGTCTCCCGGCCGCGCCGCCAGGGCACGATTTGCGGCGAGAACGTCCGCGCTTTCGCACACCGGACCGACAACGTCGTAGAACGTTTCGGATGCACCGGGCTGACGCTCGCGAACCGCGCGCACTTCGTGCCAGGCGCCATACAACGCCGGTCGTAGCAGATCGTTCATGGCCGCGTCGACGATCAGAAAATTCTTCGTTTCCCCGGGCTTCAGGTACTCGACGCGCATCATCAGGAGACCTGCGTTGCCGACGATCGAGCGGCCTGGATCGATGATCAGGGTATGCCGGCGCGCGCCGAGCGCGCGCACAGCACCGGCGATGAAATCGTCGACCGGGCGTTCGACTTCATCTCGGTAGCGGATGCCGATGCCGCCGCCGACGTCGACATGGGTCAGGGCGACTCCGCGGCGCTCGATACGGTCCGCCAGTGCGACAACACGCTCGGCGGCTGCGATCCAGGGCGCAGGATCCGCGAGCAGCGATCCGATGTGGCAGCCGATGCCGATCGGCTCGAGGTGCGGCCGGCGGGCGGCCTCGAGATACAGCCGCTCGGCGTCCGCGATCGGTACGCCGAACTTGCTTTGGCGCAGGCCGGTGGAAATGTAGGGATGCGTCTTGGCGTCGATGTCGGGGTTGATGCGCAGGGCAATCGGCGCCCGCTTGCCGAGTCGCGCCGCTACCGCGTCGACGCGCTCCAGCTCGGCCTCCGACTCGATGTTGAGGCACAGGATGCCCGCTCGCAACGCCTGTTCGATTTCGATCTCGCTCTTGCCGATGCCCGAGAACAGGACCTTGCGCGGGTCGCCGCCGGCGGCCAGCACGCGGCCAAGCTCGCCGCCGGACACGATGTCAAATCCGGCGCCGAGGCGCGCCATCAGGGCGAGGATCGCGAGATTGGAATTGGCCTTCACGGAGTACGCAACGAGCGCCTTGCGCCCTGCAAGCGCCTGCGTGTACGCGCGGTACTGGCGCTCGATCGCGGCGCGCGAATAGACGAAGCAGGGCGTACTGAACTGCCGCGCGATCTCCTCGAGCGGCACCTGTTCGGCGCATAGCGCGCCATTGCGGTACGTGAAATCCATGGCGACCTACTTCTTCTCGGGGACGCGCTCGGCGTCCGCGGGGTACGGAACCGGTTGGTAGGTCTCGGACTTGGGCGGGGTTACGCCGGGGGGCGGCCGATCGCGCAGGTACAGCGGGCCCCGCTGTCCGCACGCTGCGGCCAGCAGCACGGCGGCGGCAACAAGGGCAAAAGAACGCATCCGGCGGCGGCTAAAATGGCCATGTTATCAGGGAACCCCGCGCATGACGGACGCAGAGTTTGAGTCGCTGGCCGATGCCACGCTGTCGGCGGTGGAACGCGCAATCGACGACGTCGGGCTCGATGCGGATATCCAGACCAAGGGCGCGGGCGTGCTCGAGGTGGAATTCGCCGACGGCACGAAGCTGATCATCAATCGCCACACGGCCGCCCGTCAAATCTGGGTGGCGGCGAAATCGGGCGGCTTTCATTTCCGGCCGGACGGCAATGCCTGGCGCGATACGCGTGATGGCACGGATCTGTACGCGGCGCTGTCGCGACTGGTGTCAGCGCAGAGCGCGACGCCGGTAACCCTGAAGCCCGCCTAGCCGGACGGCGGCGGAACCGCGGGCGCGGGCTGCGGCGGCCGCAGCGGCGGCAGCGGTTGCGGCAGTGGCGCCCCGGACTGTGGCGCGGAACCCGGGACGCCCGGAAATCCAGGATTCGTCGTCTCCCCGGTCGGTGGCACGAACACCGGCAGCAGAGGGAACGGCGGCGTATCGTCTTTCGGCACGAACTCCCGGTAAAAATACTCGGGCAGGTGCTTCGCTTCGCCCAGCATCGCCGGGTCGAGCGAGAAAGTGTCAGCGGTGACCACCCCGTCGGGAACAATGCGCTGCATTTCCGGCAAGGCTTTCTGCACTTTCTGCATGTAGCCGACCCAGATCGGCAGCGCGACCAGGCCGCCGGTCTGGTTCCGGCCGAGCGAGCGCGGCTGGTCGTAGCCGACCCAGGAAATGCCTACCAGCGACGGCAGGTATCCCGCGAACCAGGCATCGATGAATTCGTTCGTGGTGCCGGTCTTGCCGGCCACGTCCTTGCGTCCGAGGCTCGCCGTGCGCGCGGCGGTGCCGACGCGCGCGACGTCCTGCAGCAGGCTGTCCATGATGAAGGCATTGCGCCGATCGATGACGCGCAGGGACTCGTCCCCGGCGTGCTGCGGGCGCGCGACGCCCAGGGGATTGCCCCGATCGTCGACGATTTTCTGGATGAAGTACGGCTGCACCAGGTAGCCGCCGTTGGCGAACACCGCGTAGGCGCGCGCCATCTGCCAGGGCGTCGTCGTACCCGAGCCGAGCGCCATGGTCAGATACGGCGGATGGCGTTCGGCCTCGAAGCCGAAGCGCGTGACGTAGTCCTGCGCGTATTTGACGCCGATGGCGTCGAGGATGCGGATCGAGACCATGTTCTTGGACTTGACCAGTGCGGCGCGCATGGTCATCGGCCCTTCGAACTTGCCGTCGAAATTCTGCGGCTCCCAGCGCTGACTGCCCGTGACATCGGCTTCGATGGCAATCGGTGCGTCGGGCACGACGGTGGCCGCCGTGAAACCGCGCTCAAGTGCCGCGGAATAAATGAACGGCTTGAAGGCGGAGCCCGGCTGGCGCCAGGCCTGGGTCACGTGGTTGAACTTGCTGCGATAGAACTGGAAGCCCCCCACCAGCGAGCGGATCGCGCCGTCGGCCGGGTCCATGGAGATGAAAGCGGCTTCGGCCTCGGGCAGCTGCACGATCTCCCAGCGTTTGGAGTCCAGCGTGCGCACGCGCACAATCGCGCCGCGGCGGATGCGCCGCTGTGCCGGCACGCGCTGCAGCGACGGAGCGGCAAAGCGCAGGCCTTCGCCGGCGATGCTCACAGTCTCGCCGTTTTTGAGGACCACTTTCACCTCGCGCGGCGTGGCCTGCGTGACCAGGGCCACACGCAGGTCGTCGTCGTCGTCGCGCTCGGCGAGCGCTTCTTCGAAGTCCGCTTCGTCGGCGCTCGCCGCCAGCTCGACGAAAGCTTCGGGTCCCCGGTAACCGAGGCGCCGGTCGTATTCCATCAGGCCGTTGCGCAGCGCGTCGACGGCCGCTTCCTGGTCGGCCTTGCGGATGGTGGTATAGACGCGAAAGCCGCGGCTGTAGGCGTCCGCGGGATACTGCTCGTAGACCGCCTGGCGCACCATCTCGGCGACATACTCGGCGCGCACGCCGTAGGTCTCCACCACCTTGTGCGTGACGATGGGCGCGGCCGCCGCGCTGTCGAATTCGTCCGCCGTGATGTAACCGAGCTCGCGCATGCGCCGCAGCACGTACAGCTGGCGCTGCTTGGCACGCTGCGGATTGGCGATCGGGTTGTAGCTTGAAGGCGCCTTTGGCAGGGCGGCAAGCATTGCCGCCTCGGCCAGCGTGAGCTTGTCGAGCGTCTTGCCGAAGTAGGTGCGCGCCGCCGAAGCAAAGCCGTAGGCGCGCTGCCCGAGGTAGATCTGATTGACGTACAGGCCGAGAATCTGGTCTTTGTTGAGGTTGCGCTCGATCTTCACCGCCAGCAGCACTTCATACAGCTTGCGGGTGAGCGTCTTCTCGGAGGACAGGAAGAAATTGCGCGCCACCTGCATGGTGATGGTGCTCGCGCCCTGTCGGCGCCCGCCCGTCAGCAGATTGGCATAGGCTGCGCGCGCCACGCCGACATAGTCGATGCCCGCATGCTGGTAGAAGCGCTCGTCTTCAGCGGCGACGATGGCGTTGGTGAGCGCCACAGGCACGTCCTTGATGTCGACCAGGACCCGGCGCTCTTCGCCGAACTCACCGATCAGATCGCCTTCGGCCGTGTAGACGCGCAGCGGCACCTTGGGCTGGTAATCGGTCAGCGTATCCAGCGCCGGCAGGTTGGGATAGGCGAGCGCCACCACCAGTCCCGCCACGCACAGCCCGGCCGCCAGCAGACCCCCAAGCAGGGCCAGCGGAAACGTCAAAAAACGGTGCCACATCAAGGGTTAGACAGTGTCGCGGCGTGGGCGCCGGCGAAGTTGCAAGGGGTGAGAAATCGAGGGAATTATAGCCCTCCCCCGGAAGGTGACGGATTCGCTAGACACAGGGGGGAGTTGTTGCTAGCATTTAACGCAAATTCTACGTATCGTTCCTAAGGGCCGATACAAAAAGGGAAATAACGATGGATCTCGATATTTTCAGCCCCAAGGCGCCGCCGCTGTTCGGGCTGGACATCAGCTCATCGTCGGTAAAGATGCTCGAGATCGTGGATGCGGGCAAAGGCGTTTATCGCGTGGAGCGCTACGTGATCGAGCCGCTGCCGCGCGATGCGACCGTCGACGGCAACATCAGCAACCTGGAACTGGTGGTGGAGTCGGTCAAGCGCGGTTACAAACGGCTCGGCACGCGTTCCAAGCACGTCGCCATGGCGGTGCCTTCGGGCGCCGTGATCACGAAGAAGATCATCGTCCCGGCCAGCCTGCGCGAGAACGAGCTCGAGGTGCAGGTCGAGTCGGAAGCCAATCAGTACATCCCGTTCGCGCTGGAAGAGGTCAACCTCGATTTCCAGGTCGTCGGCCCGTCGCCGACCTCAGCCGACGAGCAGGAGGTGATGATTGCCGCAACGCGCAAGGAAAAAGTCGAGGATCGCGTCGCGGTGGCGGAATCCGCCGGCCTGAAGGCGGCGGTTATGGACATCGAGTCCTTTGCGCAGCAGGCGGCGCTGGGATTGGTGGTGAAGCAGTTGCCGGGCGGCGGCAAGGACCTGAATGTCGCGATCGTCGATGTCGGTGCCAACGTAATGAATGTCAGCGTGATGCGCAATGAGCAGTCGGTGTACACGCGCGAACAGGCCTTTGGCGGCAACCAGCTGACCCAGGATATCGTCGCCCGCTACGGCATGAGCGTCGAAGAGGCGGAAAGCGCCAAGCGCTCGGGCGGGCTGCCGGATGACTTCGAGACCGAAGTGCTGCGACCATTCATGGAGAACCTGTCCATGGAAGTGCAGCGCGCGCTGCAGTTCTTCTTTACCTCGACGCAGTATCACAGCGTCGACCAGATTCTGCTGGCCGGGGGCTCGGCGGTGATCCCCGGCATGGACGAGGTCGTGCAGACGCGCACGCAGGTGCCGGCCATGGTCGCCAATCCGTTCGCCGCCATGCAGACCGCGCCACGAATCCAGATGAAGAAGCTGATGGTCGACGCGCCGTCGCTGATCGTCGCCTGCGGCCTGGCCATGCGCCGCTTCGACCCATGAACGTACGCATCAACTTACTGCCGCACCGCGAGGAGCGGCGCAAGCGCGGCCGCCAGCATTTCGCGGTTCTTGGCGGCCTGACCGCCATGCTCGGCCTGGTGATCGTCGGCGCCGGCTATTTGTACGTCGCCGGACTGATCTCGGCGCAGGATCAGCGCAACACCTTCCTCAAGTCCGAGATCGCGAAGCTCGACAAGGAAATCGCCGAGATCAAGAAGCTGAAGGACGAAATCGCCGCCCTCCTGGCGCGTAAGCAGATCATCGAAACCCTGCAGGCCGACCGCGCGCAGACCGTGCACCTTCTGGATCAGCTGGTGCGGCAGATGCCCGAGGGCGTATATCTGCGCCAGCTCAGGCAGCGCGGCCTCGCCGTAAATGTCCAAGGCTATGCGCAAAGCAATGCCCGCGTTTCCACGCTCATGCGCAACATCGAATCGTCGCCCTGGCTCTCGAACCCGCAGTTGATCGAGATCAAGGCGGCGCGCGTAGGCAACAAGCGCTTGTCCGAGTTCACCATGAACCTGGATTTGAAGCGCGTCCAGCTCAAGGAAGCGCCCAAGGACGCCGCCAAGGCGCCGGCGAAAAAGGGTTAGTCATGGCGATGGCGATCGATTTCAAGAAGATTGCGGACGACTTCAAGGCCACCAACTGGCGCGATCCGGGAACCTGGAGCGCCATCCCCAAGGCGGTGGTGCTGGTGGCTGTGCTCGTGGCGCTGCCGGTGCTGGGCTATTTCGGCTTGTGGCAGGGCCAGCTCGAGGAGCTGGATACCGGCAAGGCGAACGAGGAGAAATACAAGCTCGATTACGTCAACAAGAAGAAGCAGGCCGTGAATCTCGACCTGCACAAGCAGCAGCTCAGGGAAATCGACACGCAGTTCGGCGCCCTGCTCAAGCAGTTGCCCAACCGGTCGCAGATGGACGCGCTGCTGGTGGACATCAACCAGGCGGGCCTGGGCCGCGGGCTGCAGTTCGAGCTGTTCAAGCCGGCCGGGCAGGAGATCGTGCGCGACTTCTACGCCGAATTGCCGATCACCGTGAAGGTGGTCGGCGTGTACCACGACATGGGCGCCTTCGCGAGCGACGTCGGGCAGCTATCGCGCATCGTGACTCTCAACGACGTCGCCATTCAGGCGGCCAAGGACGGCACGCTGGTGATGGATGTCACGGCGCGCACCTTCCGCTACCTCGACGACGAAGAGGTCGCGGCACAGCGCAAGGCCGCGGCCGGTGCGCGCAAGGGGCGGCGATGATGCGCCTGGGCGTCCTGGTCGCGGCGTGCGCCGCCTTGCTGCTGGCTGGCTGCGAGGGCGAGAAATACAGCGATCTGAAGAAAGAGCTGAACGACCTGACCAAGGACCTGCGCGGCCGCGTCGACCCGCTGCCGCAGGTGCGTCCCTACGAGCCGGTACCCTATCAGGCGGAGAACGAGATCGATCCGTTCCGGCCGGACCGCATTGAAGTGGCGGCCGCAGGCGGCTCCGGGCCGGCGGCAAGCGGCAAGCAACCCGATCTCGACCGGCCGAAAGAGCCGCTCGAGGCATTCCCGCTGGAATCGATCCAGATGGTGGGTTCGCTGACGCAGGGCCGCGAGACTTTCGGTCTGGTGAAAGCCGGCACCAACCTGTACCGCGTGAAAAAGGGCAATTACATGGGACAGAACTTCGGCGTCATCACCGGCATCGACGAAGTGCAGATCAGCCTGAAAGAGCTGAACCAGGAAGGCAGCGGCGAATGGGTCGAGCGGGCTAGCGCGCTGCAATTGCAGGAGGCGAAGAAATGACAACCACCCACATCGTGCGTGCTGCCTTGCGTGCGCTCGTCCTTAGCCTTGCGGGCACGGGCATTGCCCTCGCCCAGGCCAACAGCATCGAGGCGGTCGACGTCTCGCAGCAGGGCGGCAAGGTCGTGCTGCGCATCACTACCAAGGAGCCGCTGAAGGCCGCCCCGCCCAGCTTCAGCGTCGCCAATCCGGCGCGCATCGCCTTCGACTTTGCCGGCACGGTCAATGCGCTCGGCCGCTCCAGCCAGGACATTGCCCAGGGTGAATTGCGCTCGCTGAACCTGGTGCAGGCGCCGGACAAGACGCGCGTGGTGCTCAACCTGCGCCGTCCAGTGGCGCACGAAGTTGCGCTCGATGGCCGCAGCGTGGTGGTGACGCTGGCGGCAGCGACAGTGGCCGCGGGCGACAAGGTGGCCAATTTTGCCGAGGGCCGGGGCGAATCGAAGCACGCCATCCGCGACATCGATTTCCGACGCGGGCGCACCGGCGAGGGCCGCGTGGTGGTCGATCTGTCGGACACCTCGACCGGCATCGATATCCGCCAGCAGGGCCAGAACATCATCGTCGACTTCCTGAAGACGGCGCTGCCGGACAACCTGCGCCGGCGCCTGGACGTGGTCGATTTCGCCACGCCAGTGCAGACCATCAGCACCTTCCAGCAGGGCGAGAACGTGCGCATGGTGATCGAGCCGCGCGGCCAGTGGGACCACAATGCCTACCAGTCCGATACCCAGTTCGTGGTCGAAGTGAAGCCGGTGCTGCCCGACGCGACGCCGAAGAAGGGTCAGTACGTCGGCGAAAAGCTGTCGCTCAATTTCCAGAACGTCGAGGTGCGGGCGGTGCTCAACGTGCTCGCGGACTTCACCGACCTCAACATCATCACCAGCGACTCGGTCGGCGGCAACATCACGCTGCGCCTGAAGGACGTGCCCTGGGACCAGGCGATGGACATCATCCTGCAGACCCGCGGCCTCGACAGCCGGCGCAACGGCAACGTCATCTGGATCGCGCCGCGCGACGAGCTGGCGACGCGCGAGAAGCTGGCGCTGGAGGCCACGCAGCAGATCCAGGACCTCGAGCAGACGCGCACCGAGGCCTTCGCGATGAATTACCAGAAGGCTGCCGACGTGGCGAAGCTGCTGTCGGATCGCACCCAGCCGATCCTCTCCAAGCGCGGCAGCGCCGTGGTCGACGCGCGCACCAATACCGTGTTCGTGCAGGACA
>JBDTMD010000003.1:0-15906 GCA_039934435.1 Burkholderiales bacterium | reverse complement strand
TGGCTTCAGGGTCAATCCTACACCTGAGCATGGCTACAGCCTCAAACGCGCCGTGAAGACGTTGCTATCGAGAACGACGCGCAAGCCTCGATCGGGCGCGCCGCCGCGCGTGGCGTACGGCCTGGCGGATGATGCCGCGCAGCCTGGCGCCGCCCACCCCCGACGTCATGCCCTTGACGCGCTCGGCGGACTTCTCGAACACCTGCGCGCGCAGCGCGTCCTCGACCGCCTGCTCGCCCGCGGCCGCGCCTACTTCTCGCGCGAAGACGCGCTGCGCGCGCTTTCCCGCACCTCCGACTCCCTGACCGCGGCGGCGTTCCACGGCGCCTCGCACCAGGCGGCGATGGTGTTCCAGGTCATCGTCCCGCGGCAGCTGCGCGACCTGGTCATCGGCCGGCACCGCCTCGAGTTCCTCACCCAGGCGCCGCACGCCTTCACGAAAGCGAACCGCGCCGAGTGGCTCGCCGAGATGAAGACCGACGCCGGCTACGCAAGAGCGGCGGGCGTGGAGCTGACGCTGCTTGACTGCGCGCGCTACTTCCACCGCGCCGGCGGCATCAGCTCGGTCGCGCAGGTGACGAAGGACCTGGGCGCGAGAGCGCACGGGCGCAGGCTCGCGGGCCACGAGGCGCAGGCGAGGGCGCTCGAGCCCTTCGCCCAGGAAGCGAAATCCGTGAAGCTCCTCGATCCGTCCTCGCGCCTCGCGCCCGGCGAGATGAGCGGGCGCTGGAAGATCACGGTCAACTGGCCGAAGTAGGGTGGGCCGGGGGCCCACCGTACGCCACACGACTGTCAGCGCCTCCGGCGAGGCTTCGCTCGGCGCGACCGGGTCGCCGCGGCCACTTCGGGCATGAACCCGGCGAGCATGGCATTCACGAACGCAGATGCCTGCTTGACCGCCCAGGCCGCCTGCGCCGGCTCGACCGCATCGCATAGTAGGCTCGATTGCAGGCCCCGTCGGCATCGCCGGATTCGAGCAGCAGCTTCGCCGAAACGGCGGCGCGCCGGGCCTTGGCCATCAGCTCGCGCGCGCTCAAAGGCGCACGCCCTCGCGCCGGATGTTGTGCAGCAGGCGCGGGTTCGAGTACGCCTCCGGATGCGCCCATTCCTCCTCCCAGACCGGCAGGGGCTGGATGCGAATCCCGGTTTCCAGCAGCACGTCGTAGGCAAGATCCGCCAGCGCCAGCTTCGTGGCCGCGAACCGCCCCGGCCGCCCGCGCAGCAGCACCGCCACGTCGGCGTCGCTGTCGGGACGATGGCCGCGGCGCGCACGGCTGCCGAAAAGGAAAGCGCCCGCCACGTCGTAGCGGCCGGCGGCCTTCTGCAGGAAGGTGCGCACCGCGTGCTCGGTATCCGGGTCGAGGGCGTCGTTGCGCACGCGCGCAGTCTACCGGATCGGCCCGCGCCGGGGCGCTGCATACTATCGCCCGTGACCGACCTCGACGCCTTCCTCTCCTCCCACCTCTCCCGCAAAGGCCGCATCGCCAACCCGCGCCCCGGCTTCTACCTGATCCTCACAACCGAGGACAAAGCAAGCGGCGCCCCGGACCCCGCGCGCTGGATCGACGCGCTGATGAAGCACCAGAAGATCGACTACCGCGTCTCGCTCCTCACCGCAGCGAAGCTCCACGGCGCAGCCACCGAATCGCAATCCTTGCAGGCGATCGTCCCGAGGGAACTGCGCGACTTCGCCATCGGCCGCCACCGGATTGAGTTCCTGACCCAGCCCGCGAACACGTTCGCGAGAACCAACCGATCCGAGTGGCTCGAGGAGCTCAAGACCGACACCGGAGCGGCCAAGGCCGCCGGCATCGAGCTCACGCTCCTCGACTGCGCGCGCTGGTTCCACAAGGCGGGCGGCATCAGCGCGGCAGCGGCGATCACGCGCGAGCTCGGCGCGAAAGCGAAGGTGCCCAGGCTCACCACGCTCGCGCGCGCCTATGAGAACGCCGCCGTCATGCGCCTCGGTTACCTGCTCGAGCTCGCCGGCCACGAGGCGCAGGCAAAGGCGCTGGACCAGTTCGCGGAGCAGGCCAAATCGGTAAAGCTCCTCGACCCCACCTCGAAGCTCGAGCCCGGCGAAATGAGCGGGCGCTGGAAGATCGCGGTCAACAATCCTCCAAAACGAGATTGGTAGGATGGGCCAAGGACCCGCCCTACGAGGGCCCGCCGCGCAAAGGCGCGGCGCAGCCGCTCTCTCGAGGCCCGACCTGCTCCGCCTGCAGCGCCTCGCAAAGGAGGCGGGCACCACGCCCGCCAGAATCCTCAAATCGGTGCTGCGCGACGGCTTCGAGTACACCGAGTGGTTCGTGCGGCAGGTGAACGAAGGCGAGGCGGACCTGAAGGCGGGGCGCGTCATGAGCACGGCGGAGGTGCTCGCGCAGATCGAAAGGCAGCGAGCTTGCCGTGGCCGCAGGTCCGCGGCGGCTTGAGTGGTCGGCCAGCGCGCGCTGCGACCTCCGGCGAGCCAAAGCCCACCTAGCGTGGGCCACGAGCCCAGCGCACGCGGTAGAATCGCCCCATGAACGCCCCGCTTCGCGTGCCGCCCGCCCTTCTGCGCGAGCTCGGAAAGATCGCCGCGCAATCCAGGCGCGACGTCTCCGAGCTTGCCCGGGACGCCTTGCGTCAGTTCGTGCGTTCGCACCGGGAGACCGTGCACCTGACGCGCTCGCGCGCCAACGTCCGCCGGCTGCGCGCCGCGCACTCGGAGATCGAGACCGAGATTGCCCGGCGCCGGCGCACCGCCGCGTAAGCGGCAGGTCCGCTGGACCCGCCAGGCGCTGGCGGACCTCGCGCACTGGGACAGGAGCGACCGGCGCGTCGCGAGCCGAGTCAGGCAGCTCGTCAGCCAGATCGAACAGCAGCCTTTCGCCGGCATCGGCAAGCCGGAGCCGCTGCGCTACGAGTGGTCCGGATACTGGTCGCGGCGAATCACCAGGGAACACCGCCTCGTCTATCGGGTGGAAGGCGATTCCGTCTACATCGCGCAGTGCCGCTTTCACTACGATTGACTGGTCCCGATCGGCACGGGACGCGGAATGGTTTGCGCGTGGCCCCGCTCGACGCCTGCGTCGACCGCCGGCTCTCCTGCGGCCGCATCTACTTCACCCGCGAAGACGCGCTGCTCGAGCCCGGCGAGATGAGCGGGCGCTGGAAGATCGCGGTCAACACGCCGCAGCGCTAGGGCGGGGCCGCGGGCATCGATCTCCTGAGCATGGCGGAGATCGCGGCCGACCGCGCCCTGCTCGTCAACCACGGCTTCTATCGTCGTGCTGTGCGGCCGACCGGCGCCGACCGTTGATGTAGCGCGACGCTGGCGGCCGGTCCGTACCCGCTACGGGCTGGATTTCGGCGCACTTTCCATTCGCTGAATGAACGGCTGAAGCAGGCGACTTCCATGAATGACGGCCGCAACCACGATCCGCTCGGACTCGACACGGTAGATGATGCGGTAACTATAGACAAACCGCTCGCGGATCGCGGCATCGCCGATTTCCGGGACGATGCGCCCCAATTCGGGGTAGTCGGGAATCGTTTCCGCTGTTTCGACAATTTTCGAGGCGACCGCCTTGGCATACCAGACCGAGTCGCGCTCGATGTATGACGCGATGGATTCGATGTCCTCAATGGCTTCCGGCGACCAAACTAGGCCGCGAGCCATTTGCCAAGTCGAGCCTTGGCCTCCTCGTGCGAGAGGGTGCCCTCGGTCTGCGCCCGCTCCAACCCGCGTTTGACCTTCTCGAGGACGTACAGGTGATACTGGATGTCCTCCAGGCTGGCGTCTTCCGGCAACCCCTCGATCATCGACTTCACTTCTGCTTTAGGACTGCTCATGGCGTCTCCAGTGCAGGTGCGACCACGCGGCGTCCTCCTCGGGCCGGTTCCAGTCCCGGGCGAGGGCCGGCTCGCTGAGCAGGGTCGTTTCCCCGGCTTCGATCGCCCCGTCCTCGTCGAAGATCGTCATCACCGCGCGGCACGGCGCAACGAGGCGCACGGTTTCCTTCAACCGCACCGTGCCCTGCTCGTCAACCACGGCTTCGACTTTGCGGATCATGGTCCACCTTCGACAACAGGATCGGCTTCAGGGTCAATCCTACACCTGAGCATGGCTACAGCCTCAAACGCGCCGTGAAGACGTTGCTATCGAGAACGACGCGCAAGCCTCGATCGGGCGCGCCGCCGCGCGTGGCGTACGGCCTGGCGGATGATGCCGCGCAGCCTGGCGCCGCCCACCCCCGACGTCATGCCCTTGACGCGCTCGGCGGACTTCTCGAACACCTGCGCGCGCAGCGCGTCCTCGACCGCCTGCTCGCCCGCGGCCGCGCCTACTTCTCGCGCGAAGACGCGCTGCGCGCGCTTTCCCGCACCTCCGACTCCCTGACCGCGGCGGCGTTCCACGGCGCCTCGCACCAGGCGGCGATGGTGTTCCAGGTCATCGTCCCGCGGCAGCTGCGCGACCTGGTCATCGGCCGGCACCGCCTCGAGTTCCTCACCCAGGCGCCGCACGCCTTCACGAAAGCGAACCGCGCCGAGTGGCTCGCCGAGATGAAGACCGACGCCGGCTACGCAAGAGCGGCGGGCGTGGAGCTGACGCTGCTTGACTGCGCGCGCTACTTCCACCGCGCCGGCGGCATCAGCTCGGTCGCGCAGGTGACGAAGGACCTGGGCGCGAGAGCGCACGGGCGCAGGCTCGCGGGCCACGAGGCGCAGGCGAGGGCGCTCGAGCCCTTCGCCCAGGAAGCGAAATCCGTGAAGCTCCTCGATCCGTCCTCGCGCCTCGCGCCCGGCGAGATGAGCGGGCGCTGGAAGATCACGGTCAACTGGCCGAAGTAGGGTGGGCCGGGGGCCCACCGTACGCCACACGACTGTCAGCGCCTCCGGCGAGGCTTCGCTCGGCGCGACCGGGTCGCCGCGGCCACTTCGGGCATGAACCCGGCGAGCATGGCATTCACGAACGCAGATGCCTGCTTGACCGCCCAGGCCGCCTGCGCCGGCTCGACCGCATCGCATAGTAGGCTCGATTGCAGGCCCCGTCGGCATCGCCGGATTCGAGCAGCAGCTTCGCCGAAACGGCGGCGCGCCGGGCCTTGGCCATCAGCTCGCGCGCGCTCAAAGGCGCACGCCCTCGCGCCGGATGTTGTGCAGCAGGCGCGGGTTCGAGTACGCCTCCGGATGCGCCCATTCCTCCTCCCAGACCGGCAGGGGCTGGATGCGAATCCCGGTTTCCAGCAGCACGTCGTAGGCAAGATCCGCCAGCGCCAGCTTCGTGGCCGCGAACCGCCCCGGCCGCCCGCGCAGCAGCACCGCCACGTCGGCGTCGCTGTCGGGACGATGGCCGCGGCGCGCACGGCTGCCGAAAAGGAAAGCGCCCGCCACGTCGTAGCGGCCGGCGGCCTTCTGCAGGAAGGTGCGCACCGCGTGCTCGGTATCCGGGTCGAGGGCGTCGTTGCGCACGCGCGCAGTCTACCGGATCGGCCCGCGCCGGGGCGCTGCATACTATCGCCCGTGACCGACCTCGACGCCTTCCTCTCCTCCCACCTCTCCCGCAAAGGCCGCATCGCCAACCCGCGCCCCGGCTTCTACCTGATCCTCACAACCGAGGACAAAGCAAGCGGCGCCCCGGACCCCGCGCGCTGGATCGACGCGCTGATGAAGCACCAGAAGATCGACTACCGCGTCTCGCTCCTCACCGCAGCGAAGCTCCACGGCGCAGCCACCGAATCGCAATCCTTGCAGGCGATCGTCCCGAGGGAACTGCGCGACTTCGCCATCGGCCGCCACCGGATTGAGTTCCTGACCCAGCCCGCGAACACGTTCGCGAGAACCAACCGATCCGAGTGGCTCGAGGAGCTCAAGACCGACACCGGAGCGGCCAAGGCCGCCGGCATCGAGCTCACGCTCCTCGACTGCGCGCGCTGGTTCCACAAGGCGGGCGGCATCAGCGCGGCAGCGGCGATCACGCGCGAGCTCGGCGCGAAAGCGAAAGCCGCTAGGCTCACCACGCTCGCACGAGACTACGAAAACTCCGCGGTCCGGCGCCTGGGGTATCTCCTCGAGCTCGCCGGCCACGAGGCGCAGGCAAAGGCGCTGGACCCGTTCACGGAGAAGGCGAAGATGCAGCTCCTCGACCCCACCTCGAAGCTCGAGCCCACCGAGATGAGCGGGCGCTGGAAGATCGCGGTCAACACGCCCCTGCAACCCGATTCGAAGTAAAGAATCGTTATTCCTGGCAAAGGCAACAGCGCAGGGCGAAAAGGACACGCCGGCTGGACTCTGTAGAATGCGACCGTTCTGCCGTGGAGGGATTGCCAGAGTGGACTTGAAACTACCCCCCGAGATTGACGCCGCGCTGGCCCGCGAGGCGCGGCGCACCCGCAAGCCGAAAGCGGCGCTGCTGCGCCGCGCAGTCGAGGCCTATCTGGAAGAGCTCGCCGACGCGCGCGCGGTGCAGGCGGCCCGCGCCCAGGGCGGCAAGGCCATTTCTTGGGCCGAGGTCAAGCGCCGGCATGGCCTGGCGGGTTGAGTTTCTGCCGGCAGCCGACAAGGCTTTCGGCAAGCTCGACCGGCAGCACCAGCGGCGCATCCGGCAGTTCATTGAGACCCGGCTGCAGACCGACCAGGATCCGCATCGGCTGGGCGAGGCCTACACCGGCCCGCTCAAGGGGTACTGGAAGTATCGCGTAGGCGACTATCGGCTTGTGTGCGAGATTCGGGACCAGGCGCAGACCATCCTTGTGCTCGCCATTGGCGACCGTAAAGACGTGTATCGCTAAGTTGCTAACGTGACCACGAAGCACCTGCATGCAGCCGGAGCCGAGTGGCTGGCACAGATGAAGACCGATACATCGCGCGCGAGGATGACGTGCTCGCCGACACGCTGCGGCGCGTGCTGCGCGAGGAGATCGCCGGGTATGCGGTCAAGCCGCGCCCGGGATAGCGCGGCGCCTGAGGGCGGGCCGCGAGCCCAGCGCACGCGCTCTCCGAGGACCAGATCCAAGCCGAGATCGAGGCGCTGCGCAAGGCCCGGCGCAAGCCGCGCCGTGCTGCGCGCGGTCGCTGACACCAACGTCGTCGTCTCCGCGCTCCTCTGGCGCGGCGCCCCGCACCGGCTTTTCAGCCGGATCGAATCGGAACGCATCTGCTTCTATACGAGCCGCGCGCTCATCGCCGAGCTCGCGGGCGTGCTCCGCGGCGCAAACTCGCGCGCGCCGTGCGCGCCACGGGCAAGAGCGTGCCGACGCTCGTTTCCGAGTATCTGGCGCTCGCCCAAACCGTAGCGCCCCGCAGGCTACCCGCGCCGGTCTCGCGCGACCCGATGACGACGCGGTCATCGCCTGCGCCGTCGCCGCCCGCGCCCACCTCATCATCTCCGGCGACAAGGATCTGCGTGAGCTTCGCGCCTTCCGCGCCATCCGGGTCGTAAGCCCGGCCGAGGCCCTCCAGCTCTTGCGCTGAAGCACGGCCGACCTGCCAGCGCGGCGCGCAAGGATCCCCGCTGGAAGCTGGTGATCAACGAACCGGTGGAGCTCGACTTCTGATTCCGCGGGCTTACCTCCAGGAATGGAGCGCGAGCGCGCCCTGGCCCGACTTGCGGCAGGATCGCCTTTCGCGGCGGCACCGCCCTTCACAAGCTGCTGTTCCGGCGGCCGCGTGTCGCGCGAAGCGCGCGTACAATGGGCAGCATCATCGTCACGCTTCTGCAACCATGATGGAACTCGAGCTCAAGCTCTCGCTTCCCGATCAGCTCGCAAGTCAGGCGAAGGCGGCAGGGCTTCTGACCTCCGAGGCGATCGAGCGCCTCGTGCGCGAGGCGATCCGCAAGGCCGCCGCCGGGCGTTTGATCGAATACGGCAAGCGCTTGCGCGAGCCCGGCGGCCCCGAGATCACCGAAGCCGATCTCGAATCGGAACTGAAGGCAATGCGCGCCGAGCTTCGTGAAGCCGGTGCGCGCAGTACTTGATACCAACGTCGTCGCCTCGGCCCTGCTTTGGGGCGGCACGCCCGAGCGGCTGATCGAGGCTGCCGGGGAAGGCGCGCTCGAACTGTTCACCTCCGAGGCGCTCCTTGCGGAACTCGCCGGCATCCTCGTGCGCGCCAAGTTTGCCGCCAGACTCCGGTGGAAAAATCTGTCGGCCGCCGAGATCGTCGCGCGCTATCGGGAACTCGCCGAAACCGTCGAAGTTGCGCCAGTGGTAGAGGCAGCGCTGCGCGACCCTGATGACGCGGCCGTGCTTGCCTGCGCGGTCTCCGCCCGCGCCGATGCGATCGTCTCCGGCGACGACGACCTGCACGCACTTGGCGGCTATCACGGGATTCCCGTCCTCAGCCCCGCTCAGGCGCTAAGGCGCATCACCACCACCTGACATGGCCCACCGTACGAAGGCCGCGGACTACGGGCCGACGGCGGCTGGCGGGTCTGAGGCAACGGCACTTTTCCTGGACGGCCTGAGGAGACGCATCGCCGTCTCCGCGCGTAAAATCGTCGACCAGTGACGTGGCGACGGGAGATGGCATTTGCTGCACCGTCGCCGCGGTTTACGCGCTGAAGGAAGCTCGCACATGACCACGCTCGACATCAAGCTGAGCTTGCCGGAATCCCTTGCGGCCGAGGCCGCGCGCCTGGGCCTGCTCGAACCCGAAAACCTCAGGGCGCTGCTTGCCGATGCCGTGCGCACCCGGCGCCTGGCACGCCTCGCCGAAGCGCGCGCGCGAATCACCGCCGCCGGCATCGAACCCCTCAGCATGGAACAGATCGAAGCCGAGATCGCCGCCGATCGCGCAGAGCAGCAGCGCGCCGCGCGCGGCTAGGTGCGGCTCGTCCGCCGCCGTTGTCTACGGCCGTGGTGCGGCGTGGGCGCTTGCACCGCCGGGTAAGCGCCAGGTCTACTGGGCCCGCCAGGCGCTGGAGGACCTGGCGCACCAGGACAGGCCTGAACGTGCCGGATACCAAGTCTGCGGCCGCCTGCACGCCTGCCCTTGGGGCCCTGGAGCAGAGCTTGCTATCGATGCGAAGCGAGGCGGGACTCGCCGGGAAACGACTAAATCGCGATGCGCCGGCTCGCGCCGCCTTCGGAGTCCCGACGGATAAGCGCGTTTTGACGATCGGTGGCCTTCTTGAGCACCTCTGTGTAAACGCGCTTCTTCTCGCGTGCCGAAGCACTGCGAATGAACTCGGAGAAGGCGCTTGAGGCGAGGCGTTTCCGGCGGAAGAAAATCCACATATTCATAGTTTAGCCTTTTCCTAATCCGGCGCAGACACGCCGCCCTCCAGCGAAGAACGTGGGATTGCTTCCCGCCCCGGACGGCCCGAGGAGACGCATTGCCGTCTGCGCGCGTACAATCGCCAACATGAGCGATCGAAGCGAATTCACCCAGAGTTCATGACCGAGCTGCGCGTCAAGCTGCCGGAACGTCTCGCACGCGACGCGCGCGACGCCGGGCTGCTCTCGCCCCGGGCGATCCGCGCGCTCGCGCGCCAGGCGATGCGCCGCAAGGCGGCCGCGCAGAGCTTTCTGGAGAACGCCGCGCGTGTCGCCGCCGCCGGCGTGCCCGCGCTCTCCGAGGACCAGATACAGGCCGAGATCGAGGCGCTGCGCAAGGCCCGGCGCAGGCCGCGCCGTGCTGCGCGCGGTCGCTGACACCAACGTCGTCGTCTCCGCGCTCCTCTGGCGCGGCGCCCCGCACCGGCTTTTCAGCCGGATCGAATCGGAACGCATCTGCTTCTATACGAGCCGCGCGCTCATCGCCGAGCTCGCGGGCGTGCTCCGCGGCGCAAACTCGCGCGCGCCGTGCGCGCCACGGGCAAGAGCGTGCCGACGCTCGTTTCCGAGTATCTGGCGCTCGCCCAAACCGTAGAGCCCCGCAGGCTACCCGCGCCGGTCTCGCGCGACCCCGATGACGACGCCGTCATCGCCTGCGCCGTCGCCGCCCGCGCCCACCTCATCGTCTCGGGCGACAAGGATCTGCGCTCGCTTGGCGCCTTTCGGTCCATCCGCGTCGCCAGCCCCGCCGAAGTCCTTCAGCTCATCGCCTGAATTCAGCGTGTCGCGGAGGAGGCGGGTACCACGCCCGCGAGGATCCTGAAGACGGTGCTTCGGGACGGGTTCGAAACCACCGAATGGTTCGTGCGCCGGGTCAACGGGGGCGACGCCGATCTCAAGGCCGGCCGGGTGATGAGCACGCAAGAGGTCCTTGCCGTCATCGAAGCAGCGCGCTTCCCGTGGCCGCCGCTGGCGGCCGGTCCGTACCCGCTACGGGCTGGATTTCTGCGCGCTTTCTATGCGCTGAATGAACGGCTCAAGCAGGCGACTTCCATGAATGACGGCGGCAACCACGATCCGCTCGGGAATCGTTTGCGCTGCCTCGACGATTTTCGAGGCGACCGCCCTGGCATACCCGACCGAGTCGCGCTCGATGTATGACGCGATGGATTCGATGTCCTCGATGGCTTGCGGCGACCCAGCCAGGCCGCGAGCCATTTGCCAAGTCGAGCCTTGGCCTCCTCGTGCGAGAGGGGTGCCCTCGGTCATCGACTTCACTTCTGCTATGGGACTGCGCATGGCGTCTGCAGCGCGTACAGCAGCGTTTCGCCGGCATCGGCAAGCCGGAGCCGCTGCGCTGCGAGTGGTCCGGATAGGGGTCGCGGCGCATCACCAGGGAACACCGTCCGGTTTATATTCCCCTCCCCAATCATATGCAAAAACCTTGCGATTCCGTAAAGTTTTGCATACGATCGGGGCATGGCCTCGCTTGACCAATTTCTCGACCGGCAGCTCGCCCGCGGCCGCGCTCACTTCTCGCGCAAGGAGGCGCTGCAGGCGCTCGGCCTGGCTCCGCAATCGCTCACCGCGGCGCTCAGCCGGCTGATCCGCAAGGGCCGCCTCGCCAATCCCCGGCATGGCTTCTATCTGATCCTGCGCCCCGAGGACCAGCCGGGCGGGGCGCCGGACCCGGTGCGCTGGATCGATCCCCTGATGAAGCATCAAGGCATCGACTATCGGATCTCGCTGCTCGGCGCGGCGGCGTTCCACGGCGCCTCGCACCAGGCGGCGATGGTCCTGCAGCTCGTCGTCCCCAGGCAGCTGCGCGCCTTCGAGATCGGCCGCCACCGGCTGCAGTTCGTCACCCAGGCGCCGCACGCCTTCGCGGGAGCCAACCGCCCCGAGTGGCTGGGCCAGATGAAGACCGACGCCGGCTTCGCCAAGGTGGCGGGCATCGAGTTGACGCTCCTGGATTGCGCGCGCTATTTCCACCGCGCCGGCGGCATCAACGGTGTCGCCCAGATCGCCAAGGACCTGGGAGCGAAGGCCGGCGCGCGCCGGCTCGCCGCACTAGCGGCGCTCTACGAGAACTCTTCCGTGCGCCGGCTCGGTTACCTGCTGGAGCTCTGCGGCCACGCGCGCCAGGCGCAGGCGCTCGAGCCCTTCGCGAGCGAGGCGAAGTCCGTAAAGCCGCTGGACCCTTCGGCCGCAATCTCCATCGACCCGGCCGCCGGCGCGGCGCGCAAGGATCCCCGGTGGAAGCTGGTGATCAACGAACCGGTGGAGCTCGACTTCTGATTCCGCGGGCTTACCTCCAGGAATGGAGCGCGAGCGCGCCCTGGCCCGACTTGCGGCAGGTCGAGCAGGATCTCGTCATCTGCCGCGCGCTGTGCGACCTGTTCAACGCGCCGGCGCTCGCCGGCAGGATCGCCTTTCGCGGCGGCACCGCCCTCCACAAGCTGCTGTTCCGGCGGCCGCTGCGCTATTCCGAAGACATCGGCCTGGTGCAGGCGCGGCCGGAGCCGATCGGACCCACGGTCGACGCGATGCGCGAAGCGCTGGCCTGGCTGGCAAAGCGCAAATCGCCTCCTTCGAGCCCGAGGAGCTTTTCGGAACCAAGCTGAGAGCGCTCCTGCAGCGCCACAAGGGCCGCGATCTGTTCGACCTCGACGAAGGGCTCAAGCAGCTTGTCCTGGACCCGCAACAGCTCGTCGCTTGCTTCGATCACTACCTTGCGCTGGAAGGCAATGCCGTCTCCAGGGCGCAAGCCGAGCAGCGCATGCTCGGGAAATTGACGCGCAGCCTGACCGAAGACATCGCCCCGCTGCTGCCGGCCGGCGTACGCTTCAACGACGGCGATGCCCTGGACGCGTTCGGCAGAGTGTGGACGCAGGTGATCGCGCGCATCCGGGGAGAGCCCTGGAAGCTCTCCGGTAAGACGATCGACGAGCTTCGCCGGAAGAAGCATCCCGCTCTGCTGCGCAATACCGGAGCCGGCGCAAGCAGCTGACCGGCCCGCCACGCGCGTGCGCCGATTGCAAGGATTCGCCATCCGCATCCCATATCCACGACACGATCCCCGGCCTGCAGAAAGTCCGAATGACTCCCGTCCCGCGCATCGCCGGTGGTGGTCTAGACGCACCGCGGCGAGCGCATACGCGTCATTTCGGCGCGGCGCGCGGGCTTAGAATCGGCACATGAGCTCCCGTCCCGGCGGCGCAGCCGCGCTCTCGAGGCCCGACCTGCTCCGCCTGCAGCGCCTCGCAAAGGAGGCGGGCACCACGCCCGCCAGAATCCTCAAATCGGTGCTGCGCGACGGCTTCGAGTACACCGAGTGGTTCGTGCGGCAGGTGAACGAAGGCTAGGCGGACCTGAAGGCGGGGCGCGTCATGAGCACGGTGGAGGTGCTCGCACTGATCGAAAGGCAGCGAGCTTCCCGTGGCCGCAGGTCCGCGGCGGCTTGAGTGGTCGGCCAGCGCGCGCAGCGCGAGGAGTTGGCGGGATACTCGGTGCGGCGCAGCGCGAAACGCCGGGCGAGATGAGCGGGCGCTGGAAGATCGTCCTCAACACGCCGGTGGGGTTCGATTCCTGATCCCGCGCGCCTGGGACAAGTCCGGCCGCTCAGTCGGCTAGAATGCCCGCCAGGAAACCGCGCCATGACACGCCCTTCGGTCGCCCTCGAAACCCACCGCGAGCGCATCCTGCAGCTCGCCCGCGCGCACGGCGCGCGCAACGTGCGCGTGTTCGGATCTGCCGCGCGCGGCGCCGACCGCGAGGGTAGCGACGTGGACCTGCTGGTGGACGTGGACGAGCGCGCGACGCTGTTCACGCTCGCCGGGCTGCAGGAGGAGCTCTCCCGGCTCCTCGGCGTGCCGGTGGACGTGCGCACGCCGCAGGAGATCTCGCGCTACATCCGGGAGCGGGTGCTCGCCGAAGCGCGCCCGCTGTGACCGAGCGCGACGCGCTCCGGCTGCGGCACATCCTGGACGCGGCGCAGCGCATCGCCGGATACCTGAAGGGCGCGGACCAGAGCACGTTCCTCTCCAACCCGATGATGCAGGACGCGGTGATCCGCAACCTGGAGGTCATCGGCGAGGCGTGTGCGAACCTCTCCCCGGAGCTCATGCAAGCGAACGCGAGCATCCCCTGGAGCAAGGCGAGCGCCATCCGCAACCGTTTGGTGCACGGCTACTTCGACGTGGACCTGCGCGTCGTCTGGCAGACGGGGACGGACTCAATCCCGGCGTTCGCGCGCCAGATCGGGGCGGTGCTCGATGCGGGTCGCTAGAGTTCGACGAGGCCGAGCCGGCGACGAGCCCTAGGCGACCGCGCTCAACCGGTTCGCGCAGGACGCCAAGTCGGTGCAGCTCCTCGACCCCACCTCGAAGCTTGAGCCCGGCGAGATGAGCGGGCGCTGGAAGATCGCGGTCAACACCCCCGCGAAGCGGTAAACAATCGTCAGCTCCCCCCCGCCCGGCCATGGGATGCCCCATCCGGGGGGACTATGGTCAGATCGCGGTTGTTACTATCCATAAGTCATGCACACCAGCGCCCTTGCGGCCCTCGCCGTCTCCTTCCTCGTCTGCTGGGGGATGCTGTTGTCGCGCCGGGCGCACGAGAAGCTCTCCATCGACGACACGATCCGGGGCCTGCACAAGGTCCACAAGACCCCCGTCCCGCGCATCGGCGGCTTCGGCATCCTCGCCGGCGTCATCGCCGGCGCCGCGATGCTCGAACTCGAGGAAGCGGGCTGGATGTTTCTGTTCCTCCTCGCCGCCTTCCCTGCGTTCACGGGCGGCTTCCTCGAGGACCTGACGCGGAAAGTCTCGCCCTACAGCCGCCTGCTGTTCGCCTTCGGCGCGGCGGCCACCGGTTACTTCCTGATCGATGCGCGCATCACCGACCTCGACCTGCCGTACGACGACTACCTGTTCCAGTACCAGATCTTCGCCTTCGGTTTCACGCTGTTCGCCGTCGGCGGTTTCGCCCACGCGACCAACATCATCGACGGCATGAACGGCCTGTCGGGCTTCGTCGCCACCTCGATCCTCGCCGCGATCGCCGCGGTCGCCTGGCAGGTCGGCGACGAGCGCGTCATGCATGCGGCGCTGATCGTCATGGGCGCGACCATCGGCTTCCTGGTGTGGAACTACCCGCGCGGCCTGATCTTCGCGGGCGACGGCGGCGCCTACTTCCTCGGCTTCGCCATCGCCGAGCTCGCGGTGCTGCTGGTGCACCGCAATTCGGAGGTCTCGCCCTGGTTCGCGCTCCTCGCGCTCTGGTACCCGGTGTGGGAGACGCTGTACTCGATGTACCGCCGCAAGGTGGTGCGCGGCCGCTCGCCGGCGGATCCCGACGGGCTGCACCTGCACACCCTGGTCTATCGCCGGATCGTAAAGCTCCATACCCGGCCGGTGGCGCGCAGCGCGGTCACGACCCTGTGCATGCTGGCGCTTGCCCTCACCACGGTGCTCCCGGCCTGGTTGTTCTACGATGAGACCTGGATCCTGCAGGCCTTCGCCGCCGTATTCGCGTTGTTTTACCTGTGGGTCTATCGCCGTATCGTCCGCTTTGGCGTCCCCCGGGGGATGGTATTGGGCCGGACCGCGGCACAGGCGGGCAGGCAAAGCGAGGCCAGACACTCCGGAAGGACTCTGTAGAATGGCAAGGCAACGCCGGGCGGGGACCCGGTTCACGAATCGAGCAGGGAGATACTCATGACGATCATCCGCAACGCCCTCACCGCCCTGGCTGCCGCGATGCTTTTCTTCAGCGCCCAGGCCTTCGCCGACGCCACCCTCACCTTCGTGAAAGGCGACGTTCGAGTCGGCAACGACACCGCCAGCGTCAACCAGCGCGTGTTCTCCGGCGCCACCGTCAACACCGGCGTCGGCGCGCAGGCAATCCTCAGGTTCGACGACCAGCAGCAGGTGGTGCTGAACCAGAACACCACCTTCAAGATCACCGACTTCCGCTATCGCGCGGACGAGCCGCGCGGCGACCGCGCCGTGTTCGACCTGCTGCGAGGCGCGCTGCGCTTCATCACCGGCATCGTCGGCTCGAGGAACCCCAACATCGTCGCGCTGCGCGTGCCGCAGGCCACGATCGGCGTCCGCGGCACCGACTTCATGGTCGCGCTGGTGAACCCGGTCTACGTCAACGTGATTTCCGGTTCGATCAGCACCACCAACGCCGCCGGCTCGGTCGTGTTCGGCGCCGGCTCCATCGGCCAGGTGGCGAGCACCTCGACGCTCGCGGCGCCGATCCCGGCGTCCGCCCTGCCGGCGGCGGCGAGCAGCGCCTTCGCCGATTTGGCTGCGGCCCAGGTTTCTGCGGCGGCAACGGCGACGGCAGGCACCGCGACGGGCGCGGCCACCAGCGCCGCGGCGACGGCACCCAGCGCGGGCATCGGCGCGGCGGTGGCGGTAGGCATCGGCGCGGCGGTCATCGGCACGGCCGTCAAAAGCAGCTCGACGACGCAGCACTGATCGAGGACAACTCGAGCAAAGGCCCCGGCGCGGGGCCTTTTCCCGCTGCGCGCAGGCGGCCCCTGCGATTGTTCCGGCGGATCTTTCTTACTTGCCACCATGTCCGAGCTTGATCGCCTCAAAGAACAGCTCGCCTACCTGAAGTTCTGGCAGGGAAT
>JBDTMD010000002.1:0-16294 GCA_039934435.1 Burkholderiales bacterium | reverse complement strand
TAGGCGCGGCGGGCCTCATCGACGCGATTGGCTCGCGCCGCCTGCCGTGCCGCGTACATCCGCAAAGGCGCCCGCGCCAGCGCCCGCGCGCACGCCCACGCCCACGCCCGCGCCCGCCGCCCGCCATGAGGCTGCGCCGACGCTCGATCTGAAGTCCCTCGAGCAGCAGCTCAAGGACACCAAGGCGATCGGTTTCATGACCAAGCTCTCGCTCAAGAACCAGGTCGACGATCTGCTCGCGCAGTTCCGCAATGTGTACGACGGGCCCTCGGGCGCCAGCGTGGCGCAGCTGCGCGGCCCGTTCGACATGCTGCTGATGAAGGTGCTGTCGCTGCTGCAGGACAAGGACCCGGCGCTCGCCCGGTCGATTCATGCGTCGCGCGAATCGCTCTGGGCGATCCTCGCCGACCGCGACAAATTCCAGAAGCTGGCTTGAGGAGAAACCATGGCAACCCTTGACGCGATCCGCACTGCGCTCGCCCTGTCGGCGGCGCTTATCGCCACGCCCCTGCTCGCCGCGGACGACGCCGCGCAGCGCAAGGACCTCGCCGCCGTCATCGCGCTGAACGGGCAGCCGTGCGGCGAAGTGCTGAGCTACGAGGAATCGGGCAAGAACGACTTCGTCGCCGCCTGCAAGGACGGCAACCGCTATCGCGTGTTCGTCAGCGCCGAGGGGCGCGTGGTGGTGCAAAAGCAGGGCGCGTAGCGCCCGGCGCGCCTAGTTCTTTTTTCGCCCGATGAGCCAGCCGACGACGCCAGCGACAATGATGATCAGCAGCAGCGGCAACCAGCTTCCGCCGTAGCCGCCCATCCAGCCGCTGCCGTAGCCTCCCATCATGCCGGGGCCATAAGCGCCGCCTTGTGAGGGCTGGGCAAGTGCGTCTGCTGCCAGGACCGATCCGCCCGTAACAGCGGCGGTGACCAGGGTATTGCGAAGTTCGATGTGTGTCATGGCCCATCCTGGCGCAGGCCGCGCGCGCCGTCCGTTCGCTGACGCGCACTGCGCATGCACATCCTGCGCGGACCCTCCAGCCGGAGCGCGCGCCGCTGCGGCGCGCGCGCGGCGCTAGCAGAAGGCGCCGGCGAGCCGCCGCACGTTCTGCAGTTGCGATTTCAGGGCAATGTCGAAGAGCGCGAGCCGCTGATCGAACACGGCGCCGAAGCGGCTGGCGGCGTCCGCCGGCGGCAACTTCAGCGAAGCGCCCGCCTCGCCCGCCGCGGTGACGATCGCCATGCCCTGGTTGCGCGCCAGGTGCATCATCGCCGCGTTCTCGGTCAGGCACTGCATGAACAGCGCGTCCACGCCCCAGTTGCGCGCATGGGTGTGCGCGCGCTCGAGCAGCGCGCCGCCGAGCCGGCGGCCGCGATGGCCGGCCAGCACGGAAACGCCGAGCTCCGCACCGTCGTCGCTGCGCGCGAGATGCGCGGCGCCCAGAAGCTGCAGGTCGTCGCCGAACACGCCAAACACCGCATCGCGCCCGAAATCGATGCGCGCCACGTACGCGCGCAGCGCCGAATCGCCTAGCGCAAGGCCGAAGCGCAGCCGGCGGTCCTCGGCGTCGAGGGTCAGGAAGTGCCGCTCGAGGGCGTCCACGTCCAGCCGGGTCAATTCACTGACGATGATTGTGGTGTTCATGCGCCGGACGCTAGGGCGCCGCGGGCAGCGGCAGGCTGACGGTGAGGGTGGTGCCCGCCTCGGGCGCACGCGCCACCTCGCACAGCCCGCGGTAGGCCTGGGCGCGCCGCCGGAGCTGCGCCAGCGCGCCGCCGGCGCCGATGCCGTCGTGCCGCATGACCATGCGCACTTCCTGCGGCGTGATGTCGAGGACGATGTCGACGCGGCTGACCTGCGCGCAGCGCGCGACGTGGTGCAGGGCGTCGTGCAGCATTTCGAACAGGCCCGTCGCGTACTCCTCGGGCGCCTTGAAGCCTTCCGTGTCGTGCACCGTGAGGCCGTAGAGGATGCCGGTGGTTTTCTGGAACTGGTGCGCATGCCAGTCGACCGCCGCCGCCAGGCCCAGCGTATCGAGCAGCACCGTGCCCAGCTGCGTCGCGACCTGCCGCGTCCAGACCCCGGCGCGCTCGCGGCCGCGGGGCGCCGTGCTCCCGGTTTGCGTTTGCTGGTTCGATCGAGCGGTCATCGCGCACTCCCAATTCACGGTCTGCGCCAGATTGCCATTTTCCATCGCGCGCGCAACCCTTCTGTTCGTTAGCGCACATACAGCTCGTGATCGCGCGCAGACGCGGCCCGTACGAGCGACAACGCACATACAAGCGTAGCGGCCCCGGCGCACCATGCTCGAACCGATGACCGCCCCGGAAATTCACAACAACATCCTCGCTGCGCTGCCGCGCAAGGACTATCAGCAGATGCTGCCGGACCTGGTGCCCGTCGAGCTCGTCTTCGCCGACGTGCTCTACGAGCCGGGCGCGCGCATGCGGGACGTCTACTTCCCCGGCGACTGCCTGGTGTCGCTGCTCACCGTCGTCGAGAATCACCTCGCGCTCGAAGTCGGCATGGTGGGCCGCGAGGGCATGGTCGGCGTCGCGCTCACGCTGGGGGCGGAAGAGTCGCCGGTGCGCGCGCTGGTGCAAGGCGCCGGGCCCGCCCTGCAGATGAAAACGTCGCGCTTCCTGGCCGTACTGCGGGACTGCAAGGCCCTGCAGCGGGCGCTGAACGGCTACCTCTACGGGCTGATGGCGCAGATCAGCCGCACCGCGGGCTGCAATCGCTTCCACATCGTCGAGGCGCGGCTCGCCAAGTGGCTGCTGATGACGCGCGATCGCCTCGCGTCGGCGGAATTCCCGATGACGCAGGAATTTCTTTCCAGCATGCTCGGCGTGCGCCGCGTCGGTGTGACCGAATCCGCCACCGCGCTGCAGCGCCAGGGATTGATCGAATACAGCCGCGGCAAGATCCGGATCCTGGATGGCGCCGGACTCGAAGACGCCGCCTGCTCGTGCTATGCCGCGGAGCGCCAGGGCACCGACGGCAGCAACCGGTCGTACTCCGTCTTGACCACCGCGTAGCACTCGCACACGCGCGCTTCCAGTCCGGCGCGGTCTTGCACTTTGATGTGGCCGCGGCTGTACTCGATCAGACCGTCGGCCTGCAGCTTGCCGGCCGCCTCGGTGACGCCCTCGCGCCGCACGCCGAGCATGTTGGCGATCAGCTCCTGGGTCATCGCCACGTCGCTCGAGCTCAGCCGGTCAAGGCTCAGCAGCAGCCAGCGGCACAGCTGCTGGTCCACCGTGTGGTGGCGGTTGCACACCGCCGTCTGCGACATCTGCGTGATCAGGGCCTGCGTGTAGCGCAGCAGCAGGTGCTGCACTTCGTGGTCCGACTCGAAGCGCTGCTTCAGCTTCGAGGCGCGAATGCGGAAACCGTGGCCCGCGGATTGCACCACCGCGCGGCTCGGCGTCGTCTCGCCGCCCATGAACAGGGAAATGCCGACCAGGCCTTCGCAGCCGACCACGGCGATTTCCGCCGAGGCGCCGTTCTCCAGCACGTACAGCAGCGACACGATGCAGTCCGTCGGGAAATAAACGTAGGCCTGCCGGCCGCCGGATTCATACACCGACATGCCGAGCGCCATGCGACAGTGCTCGAGCGAAGGCCGCAGCTCGAGCAGGGTTTTCTCGGACAGGGTGCCGAGCAGCTTGTTACTAGCCAGGGCTGCTAGCGGCGCCTCGGCGACGGTAGGTGCCATGCGCCTATCCTACGCCTTTATGTCCGGTAGCGAACAAAGTATTGTGCAGTGCAGTGCGCGGTGTCATGTGCGGCATCGCACCGACGGCAGCTGAGCGACGCCCACAATGTCCTCATGGGCACACCCCAGGAGCGATTGCTCTCGCTGTCCGGCTGCGGCGACGCCGCCAGCTTGCGATCGGCGGTGGGCGAGCTTTGCGCCGAATTCGGCAAGCTCACGCGCCTCGACGTCGTCACCATGACCGAGGCCGCACACCGGCGGGCGCTGTGTTTCCTGCGGCTGGAGTCGGCGGCGCAGGAAGGGCAGTTCATGACGAGCCTCGGCGCCGCCCGCTTTGGCGACGACCTGCTGGTGGTCGTCGACCTTCAGCCTGCCAGCGTCCTGACGGTCCGGTAGCAGCTGCAGGCGGCGGCCTCGAGGCCCTTGCGGTCCAGGACGCGGATTTCGGCGCGGCGATAATCGAGCAGTCCGCGCCGCTGCAGATCGAGCGCCGCGTTGGTGACGCCGACGCGCCGCACGCCGAGCATGTCGGCGAGGATTTCATGCGTGAACTTCAGGCTGTTCGCGGGCATGCGGTCGTGCGCCATCAGCAGCCAGAAGGCAAGGCGTTGTTCGATCCGATGGAATGCGCTGCAGCCGGCGGTTTGCCGCGCCTGCAGCAGCTTGACGTTGGCATAGCGCAGCGCTTCGCGGCGCAGGGCGACGCAGTGTTCGAGTTCCTCAAGAAAGCTGGCGGCCTTCATGCGCAGCGCGCTGCCGGGCCCCTGGACCATGGCGCGAACCGATGCGTGCTGCACGCCCAGCGCCACGGGCACGCCAATCATGCCCTCGCGGCCGACCAGGACCACCTCCAGCGCCTTCAACTCCAGCACCACCAGCAGGGAGACGACGGCGTCGATCGGAAAGTGGACGTGCCGGATGCGCTCGCCGGGCTGATACAGCACCTGGCCGCCGACCAGCGGCACCAGCTCCATTTCGTCGAGCAGGCGCAGGTAGTCCCTGCGCGGCAGCGCGGCGAGCAGGCTGTTGGCCGGCTCGCCGCCGGCCGCTGACAGCGCACGCTTTGCCTGCGGCAGGAGCAAGACATTGCCCTGCGCGGCGTCGAGGACCCCATCGATTTCGCCCGCCTCGATCGCGCGGCGCTCGTCATCCGAGCGCACCAGCCGCAACGCGCGCGCGACCGTCACGACCCGATGCCCAGGGCGAGAACCACGCGCTCGCGATCGCCGAGGTTGCCGACGATCCTGGCGCTCGGGGCGGGGGACAGCTTGGCGAGGTGCGGCGTCACCAGGACGCCGTCGGCGAGGGCGCGCAACGGAAACTTGAGCACGTCGACGATCTCGACCTTGAAGATGTATTTCACATGCGCCTTGCACAATGCCGCGAGATTGGCGATGGCGAGCGTCGAGTTCGGCGCGTTGAGGGCGACGTAGAGCCGCAGTTTCATGGCTTTCCTAGCGGCCATGGCGCGCTGGCTTTCGGGCGCTGCCATTGCCATTGCCGGTGCCGTTGCCCGCGCGCGGGGCGGCGCCCTGCGCCTCGCGATCGCCGCTGCGGATGCGGCGCAGCTCCTTTTCGCGATCGCTCGAAGTAACGATGCGCGCTGCGTTGTCGTCGGCGGAAATCTCGAGTTCGTCGTGCTTGCGCGCCAGATCGTTCTGCAGCGCCTTGATGCGGGCGAGCGTGTCGGCCTCGCTGACCTGCAGCTCGCGGCGCTTTTGCTCGAAAGCGGTGCGCCGCTGCCGCGTCTTGCTGCGCTCTTCGTCTTCCTTTTCCCAGCGCAGCGTGCCCATCAGCACCTCGCCGCCGGCGGTGTAGACATCGGCGAGGACCGGGCCGCCGGCGCCGAGGATCAGCTCGCGCACCTGGTTCGAATGCGCGGTGCCGCGCGACTTGATGATGGTGAGCGCGCGGTTGCGCTCGCCGGCGCGGATCATGTAGGACAGGTGGATCCACGTATCCGCGATCGTCGACACCTGCAGATCGGTCGCTTCATGCGTCGGATCGTCGCCATCGTTGATGGCGGTGATCACCACGGTAATGCCGGCATCCTTCACCAGGTAGACCAGCCGGCTGGCGACGGCGCGCGCCGCCGCCATCCCGCCGGCCTTGGCGATCGCCGACAGCGGGTCGATCACCATGCAGCGCGGGCGGAAATCGCGCAGCAGCGACTTGATCTTCGCCAGGTGGTCTTCGGCGCCGGTGGACTCGGTGCGCGCCGAATACATCGCCAGCAATCCCGACTTGAGATGCGGCCTTAACTGAATGCCGACCGACGCCAGATTGCGCGCGATCGGCTCCGCGCCTTCATCGAAGCTCACGAACAGCGTGCGTTCGCCGCGTTCGCAGGCGGCCTCGGCGAACTTGCCGGCGAGCGTCGTCTTCGACGTGCCGGGCAGGCCGGTGATCAGGGTGCTGCTGCCGCGCAGCAGGCCCCCGCCCAGCAACGTGTCGAGGCGCTCGAAGCCGGCCGGCGCGCGCTCGCTCGAGGCGCGGTGCAGGATTTCCGCCGGCTCGGGCGGCGCCACCTCGATGCCCGAGGCGCCGAAGCTGACCGGGAACTCGCCCGCCCGGTAGTCCGAGCCGCGGTATTTCGCGATTTGCAGCCGGTGCAGGGAAACCCCGTGCTCCAGGCGCCGCGTCAGCGACACCACGCAATCGACCATGAACTGCATAAAATCGTATTTCCCGGCGCTCGCGGCCCCGTCGCCGGTTTTCGCGGTAATCAGGGCGGTGACCTCGTTTTCCGCCAGCCAGTCGCGGATGCGGTAGATCTCGCGCATTTCCGCGTCCGGGTCGCGCAGCAGCGTCAGCAGGACGTCGATGCCGTCGAACACGATCCAGCCGGCGCCGAGCTCGTCCTTTTTCGCCTTGATCATGGCCAGCATGCCGCTCAGGTCGAACGCGCCGGCGTGCACGACTTCGGGGGCGAGGCGCGCGTCGAACAAATGCAGGCGGCGCTTGACCAGGGCGGGCAGGCCCCAGTCGAAGGTCGCGGCATTGGCGAGGATCTGGCGGGTGCTCTCTTCGAAGGCGACGAACAGGCCGGGCCCGCGGCGCCCGCGCGCGGCGTTGACCAGGCATTGCAGCGCAAACACCGTCTTGCCCGCGCCCGGGCCGCCCAAAAGCAGGGTAGTACGATGACGTGGCAGTCCGCCGCGGCTGATGTCGTCGAAGCCCTCGATGCCGGTGGCGACCTTGGGCAGCGACTGACCCTTCATCCGGCTATTACATATCAATCACTTGAAAGGTTATGTGCGTTGCCGAACAGACGGCTGCGGCGGGTTGTGGCGCCGCGACGGGCGGGCCGCGCGAGCTCGGCAAGCCCGACCAATGACTCAATCTCAACATCCACGTCTACAGCTTTTCGTATCACACCGACCGGCAAGGCGTGCGCCGCAACGGCCTCGACAACCAGGTCAACCTCGGGCTGGGCCTGAATTACACGCTGCATGACGACGAGCGCGGCACCGGTTTCGTCGAGGCGGGGTTTTACCGCGATTCGGGCAGCCGCGTCGCCAGGCTCGCGGGCGTGGGCTACCAATTCAAACTCGGCAATCACTGGCGGCCGCCCGCTGCGCGGCGCTCAGTGCACCAGCTGGTTGATCTCGATGATCGGCAGCAGGATGGCGAGCACGATGAGCAGCACCACCACGCCCATCACCAGGATCATCAGCGGCTCGAGCAGCGTCAGGAACACCGCCAGGCGCCGCTCGAGCGCCTGGGTCTCGAGGCGCGCGGCGCGGTTGAGCATCTGCTCGAGCTTGCCGCTCAGCTCGCCGCTCGCCACCAGGTGCACCAGCAGCGGCGGAAAGACGCGCGTCTCGCCGAGCGCGCGCGACAGGCTCACGCCCTCGCGCACGCGGCCGATCGCGCGCTGCACCGCCTCGCGCATCACCACGTTGCCCATGCCCTGCGCGGCCGAGGCGAGCGCGCCGAGCAGCGGCACGCCGCCGGCGACGAGGATGGCGAGCGTGCTGGCGAAGCGCGACGTGTCGACGCCGCGAGCGAGCGTGCCCAGCCAGGGCAGCCTGAGGAGCAGCGCGTGCCAGCGGCGCCGGGGCCCGGCGCGGCGCAGCGCCAGGCGCGCGGCGATCGCGCCGCCGACGCCGGCCACCGCGAGATAGGGCCAGGCGGCGCGCAGGAAGTCGCTCAGCGCGATCAGCGCGCGCGTGAGCAGCGGCAGGCCCTGGCGCGACTGCTGGAACACCTGCACCACCTGCGGCACCACGTACATGAGCAACCCGGTGACGATGGCGAGCGCGACCACGGCGACCAGGATCGGGTAGAGCAGCGCGAGGCCGGTCTTCTGGCGCAGCGCCTGGCGCGCGTCGAGATAATCGGCGAGGTGCTGCAGCACGGTCGGCAGCGCGCCCGATTCCTCGCCGCCGTGCACCAGCGCGCGGTAGAACTCGGGAAAGCTGCGCGCATAGCTGCCGAGCGCGGTGGCGAGCGAAGCGCCGGCCAGGATCTCGGCCTTGACGCCCGCCAGCACCTCGCGCGTCGCGGGCGCATCGATCTCCTCGATGAGTGCCGCCAGCGCCTGCTCCATCGTCAGGCCGGATTCGAGCAGCGTCGCCAGCTGCCGGGTAATCAGGCTGAGGTCGGCCGCGGACAGGCCTCGCGCCCAGGGCTGGCGCGCGCGCTCGCGCGCGCTGGCCTTGTCGAGCACCGTGAGCAGCAGGCCCTGCGCCCGCAGCTGCATGCGCGCCTGGCGCGGCGTATCGGCCTGCACGATTCCGCTGACCGGGCGGCCGGCGGCGTCGAGGGCCTGGTAGCGGAAAGCTTCCATGGCGTGGGCCGCGCCTACTCTCGTGTCACGCGGATGGCTTCTTCCAGGCTGATGACGCCGGCGGCGGCCCAGCGCAGGCCGTCGTCGCGCAGCGGCTTCATGCCGCGGGCGAGGACATGCGCGCGCAGCACCTGCTCGGAAGCGCGGTCGTGGATCAGGCGCCGCAGGTCGTCGTCGACCGTGAGCAGCTCGTAGATGCCGGTGCGGCCGCGGTAGCCCGAGCGGTTGCAGGCCGCGCAGCCGACCGCCGCATAATAGGTCGCGCCTTCGTGCACGTAGGGCTTGCGGCATTCCAGGCACAGGCGCCGCACCAGGCGCTGCGCGCCGACGCCGATCAGGCTGGAAGCGAGCAGGAACGGCTCGACGCCCATATCCACCAGCCGCGTGACTGCGCTCACGGCGTCGTTGGTGTGCAGCGTCGCGAACACCAGGTGCCCGGTGAGGCTCGCCTGCACCGCGATCTGCGCCGTCTCCAGGTCGCGAATCTCGCCGATCATCACCACGTCGGGATCCTGGCGCAGGATGGTGCGCAGCGCGCGCGCGAAGCTCATGTCGATGCGCGGATTGATCGGCGTCTGGCTGATGCCGTCGAGGTCGTATTCGATCGGGTCTTCCACGGTCATGACGTTGAGCGCGGCGGTGTCGAGGCGCGTCAGCGCCGCGTACAGCGTGGTGGTCTTGCCCGAGCCGGTCGGTCCGGTAACCAGCACGATGCCGTGCGGCTCCCGGATCAGGCGGTCCATGTGCTCGAGCGTCGCCGCGTCCATGCCGAGCTGCGACAGGTCGAGCCGCCCGGCCTGCTTGTCCAGGAGGCGCAGCACCACGCGCTCGCCGTGCCCGGTCGGAATCGTGGAGACGCGCACGTCGACCGGCTTGCCGGCCACGCGCAGCGCGATGCGCCCGTCCTGCGGCAGGCGCTTCTCGGCGATGTCGAGCTGCGCCATGATCTTCAGGCGCGACACGATCGCGCCGTGCAGCGCGCGCGCCGGCTCGATCAGGTCGCGCAGCGTGCCGTCGATGCGCAGCCGCACCACCGAGCGGCTTTCGAACGCCTCGAAATGGATGTCCGAGGCGCCGTCGCGCAGCGCCTGGGTGAGCAGCGCGTTGATCAGCCGGATCACCGGCGCGTCGTCCTGGCTGTCGAGCAGGTCCGCCACCTTCGGAATTTCCTGCAGCAGGCGCGCCAGGTCGATGTCCTGCGACAGGTCGTCGGCCAGCGCCGCGGCGCCGTTGGCCGCGTCGTTGTAGGCGGTGGCGATCAGCTCGTCGAATTCCGCCGCGCCGACGCGCCGCGTGCGCAGCTTCAGGCCGAGCGCGCGGCGCAGCTCGGCGAGCGCGCCCGCGGTCGCGGCCGCGCGCACCGCGACCTCGGCGAATTCGGCGCCGCGGGCGCTGACGACGACGCCGTGCGCCTTGGCGAATGCGTAGGGGATCACGGCTTCGGCAAGTTGACCATCGACAGGTCGCGCGGCGGCAGCTGCGGCGCCTCCATGTCGGGCAGCGGCGGGCTGGAGGCCGGTTGCGATTTCTGCTGCTCGCCGATGATGTAGTCGTAGCGCGTCGCCGTGAGCGAGCGCGCGCGCTCGGCATCGCGCAGCACCGTCGGGCGCAGGAACACCATCAAGTTGGTCTTGGTGTGCGCGCGCGTCTTGTAGGTGAACAGCGCGCCGAGCAGCGGAATGTCGCCGAGCAGCGGCACCTTCTCGACGGTTTCGCGCACCGAATCCTGGATCAGGCCGCCGATCACCACGATCTGGCCGTCGTCTACCAGCACGGTCGATTCGACGGCGCGCTTGTTGGTGACGACGCCCGCGGCATTTAAAGTGTCCTGGACGCTGGAGACTTCCTGGTAGAGCTGCAGCCTGACCGTGCCGCCCTCGGAGATTTGCGGCTTCACGCGCAGCGTCAGGCCGACGTCGCGCCGCTCGACGGTCTGGAACGGCGTCGGCGTGGTGGCGCCGCCCGAGAGCGCGTACTGCCCGGTGATGAACGGCACGTTCTGGCCGATGATGATGCGCGCCTCCTCGTTGTCCAGCGTGAGCAGCGTCGGCGTTGACAGGATGTTGGCGTTGCTGTCGGATTCGAGCGCGCGCACCAGCAGGCCGAGGTTGAGGACTTCGCCGACCCCGGGGATCGTCACCTTGCCCTTGATGACGCCGATGTTGAGGCCGTGGCCGGCGCTCGCGGGATTGGCCGAGAGCGCCAGCACGTTCTGGCTCGGGCTGCCGAAGTTCGTGCCGCCGAAGGCGTGCGTGCCGTTTTTCGCCGCGCCGCTCAGATCCTGCCACTGGATGCCGAACTCGGCCGCCTTGTCGGCGGTGATCTCGGCGATCAGCGCCTCCACGTAAACCTGCGCGCGGCGCGCGTCGAGCTTGTCGACCACGGCGCGCAGGTTGTTGTAGATGGCATCGGGCGCGTTGATGATGATCGAATTGGTCGCCGGATCGGCCTGGATCATGCCCGGCGGCTGCGCCGCGCTGGCGGTGGCGGACAGGGCGGCAGGGATGGCTGAAGGTCCCGCGGGCATGACCGCCGGCGCCGCGGCCAGTGGCCGCGAGGCCGCCGCCGGAGCGGCGCCGCCCAGCTGGATCGCGCGCAGCGTCTCGGCGACTTTCACCGCCTCGGCGTTTTTCAGGTACACGACGTGCAGATTGCCGCCGGCGCCGGCGGCGGCGTCGAGCATCGCCACCAGCTTGCGCAGGCGGGCGATGCGCGCCGGGTCTTCAGAGTGCGCGATCAGGCTGTTCGAGCGCGCGTCCGCCACCACGGCCAGGCTTTGAGAGGCGTCGGTGGCGGCCGCGCCGGCCCGCGCCGGCTCGGCAAACAGGCGGCTGACCATCTGCACGACATCGAGCGCGGAGGCATTCTCGAGCGGGATGACGACGGGCTCGGTGCTGCCGGGCTGGTCAATGGCGTCGATGATCTTTGCAATGCGCCGCAGGTTGCCGGCGTAATCCGTGATCACCAGGGTATTGCTCCCTGCATAGACGGTGATCGGATTGGCGGGGGAGATCAGCGGGCGCAGGGTCGGCAGCAACTGCGCCGCGGATTCGTGCTTGAGCGTGAACACCCGGGTCTGCATCTGGTCGCCCGCGCCGCGCGCGCGCTCGTTCGGGCCGAAGGTGCGGCCGGCCTGGAGCTTGGCCTCGGCCTCCGGCACGAGCTTGACCACGCCGCGATCCTCGACGGCGGCGAAACCCTGCATGCGCAGCGCCGACAGGAAAACCTCGTAGACCAGCGCGCGCGCCATCGGCCGCGCCGAGACGATGGTGACGGTACCCTTGACGCGCGGGTCGATCAGGAAATTCTTGCCGGTGATCTCGCCGATCGCCTTCACCACGCCCTCGATGTCGGCGTTGACGAAATTGAGCGTGACCAGGTCGGGCGCGTCGGGCTGCACTTGCACCTGCAGCTGCGTCTGCCCCTGGACGGGCGCCTGCGCCGGCACCTGCGCCGGCATCTGCGCCGGCATCTGCGCCGGAACGGGAACCTGCGCCGGCACCTGCGCCGGATCGGGCACCTGCGCCGGTACCTGCGCCGGCACCTGGGCCTGTGCCTGGCCGATCAGAGCGGCCGTGACGATCAACATCAGATTCCTGCAAAGACTCATTTGCTGCCTTTCTCCGGCAGGGCGAGCGATTCGCGCGCGCCGTTGCGCTCCAGAATTACGTGATCGACGTGGACTTCGGCGAGCCGCAGGCCCGGCGCGACGTCCTCGCCTTCCAGCACCGCCACCGAGCGCTTGCCGTCGATGCGCAGCACCGCGTAGCTACCGCGGCCGCCCACCGCGGCCATGACGCCCGAGAGCCGCAGCGCGCCCGAGCCGGCCGCGGCGGCGCTCGCCGCCTGCGGCGCGGTGCCGAACAGGCCAAGCGCCGACGAAGCACGTCCCGCGACCAGCACGGCGGCCGGTGCCCGCGGCGCGGCCGCCGGCGCAAGCCACGCCCAGCTCCAGTACGCGAGCACCACGCCGAGCAGCGCCAATGTGGCAAGCGTTGCGAGGAATGCCGCCGTCTTGAAACTCATGCTACCCGCCAAATGGGACACATTATAGGAGGGGTGCGGTATTGTATATGTGCGCTCCCGAACAGTACTTGCAGGGGTGAGCGCGTAATACAGTGCAGGAGGTTCAGATGCGAAATGCAATGCGGCAGCGTGGCTTCACGTTGCTCGAAATCATGGTCGTGGTGGTGATCCTCGGCATCCTCGCCGCGCTGGTGGTGCCGAAGATCATCGGCCGCCCGGATGAGGCGCGGGCGATCGCCGCGAAGCAGGATATCGCCAGCCTGATGCAGGCGCTCAAGCTCTACCGGCTCGACAACCAGCGCTACCCGAGCACCGAGCAGGGGCTGCAGGCGCTCGTCGTGCGGCCGGCGACGGCGCCGCTGGCGCCCAACTGGAAGGCCGGCGGCTATGTCGAGCGCCTGCCGAGCGATCCCTGGGGCAACCCCTACCAGTACCTGAACCCCGGCGTGCATGGCGAGCTGGACGTGTACAGCCTCGGTGCCGACGGTGTGCGCGGCGGGGAGGGCAACGATGCCGACATCGGCTCGTGGAACCTCTAGCGGCCGCGGTTTCACGCTCATCGAGCTGCTGGTCGTGCTGCTGATCATGGGAATTTCCGCCAGTCTGATCGGCGCCATCGTGCGGCCCGACGATCGCGCGCGGCTGCGCGTCGAGGCCGAGCGGCTGGCGCAGCTGCTCGAGCTCGCCGCCGACGAATCGCGTCTTACGGGCAAGCGCATCGCCTGGACCGCCGACGGCGCGCAGTACCGCTTCTGGCGCTGGCGCGACGAGGTGGGCTGGTCCGAAGCGATCGACGATTCGCTGCACGCACGCACTCTGCCCTCGGGCATGGCGATCTCGGACCTGCGCATCGAGGCCAAGCCGGCTCCGGGCGGCATGCGCCTTGAATTCGGGCCGTACGGCGCGCTCGCCTACGACTTGCGGCTGTCGCTGGGCGACGCGCGCTACGCCGTCGCCGCCTCGCCGGTCGGCGAGGTGCGGATCGATGAGCCGCGCTAGTTTCATCCGGGGTTTCACGCTGGTCGAGGTGCTGGTCGCGCTCGCCATCATCACGGTCGCGCTGCTGGCGGCGCTGCGCGCCGCCGGCCAGGCGACGAACGCGGCCGGCGAGCTGCGCCTGCGGCTGTTCGCCGGCTGGGTGGCCGAGAACCGGCTCGCCGAGCATCGCGCGCGGGGCGACTGGCTCGCGCTCGGCATCGCCCGCGGCGCGCAAAGCGAAGGCGGCGTCGAGTTCGCCTGGCGCGAAGAGGTGGTTGGCACACCCAATCCGGCATTTCGCCGCATCGATGTGTTCGTGTCCGCGCCGGCAACGGCGGCGGGCGAACCGCGCTCGCTCGCCCGGCTCACCGGATTCGTGGTGCGGCCACCGCAGGCCGGCCAGTGAGGCGATCCGGCATGCCGGCGCGCGGCTTCACCCTGATCGAGTTGCTCACCGCGCTGCTCATCCTGTCGCTGCTCGCCGTGATGTCGTTTCGCGGGCTGGGCGCGGTGCTCGATGCGCGCGACCAGGTCCGGCAGGAAACCGACAAGTGGAAACGGGTGGCGGCATTCCTCGCGCGCTTCGAGCGCGATATCGAGCTCTCGGCGCCCCGCCCGGTGCGCGCGGCCGGCGGCACCGCGCCCGCCTGGCTCGGCGCGCCCGGCACCGGGCTGGAATTCAGCCGCTTCGCTTCGGCTGAGGGCCTCGACGTGCCGCGGCGGGTGGGGTACCGGCTGAACGAAAGCCATGAAATCGAGATCGCGCTGTGGCCGGGCCTGGATGTTTCCCCGAACGCGCAGCCGGCGCGCTACCCGGTGCTCCCGGGCGTCGCCGAGTTCGACGTGCAATACCTGGATCGCGCGTTCGCCTGGGTGCCGGCGTGGCCCACGGCGGCGGACGATCCGCCGCTGCCGCGCGCGGTGCGCCTGCGCGTGCTGCTTGCCACCGGCGAGGAACTGGTGCGCGTTTTCGCGCTGCAATCATGAGGGCGCAGCAGCGCGGCGTGGCAGTGGTGATGGCGATGGGCGTGGTGGCGCTCGCCGCGATGGCGGCGGCGGCGATGCTCGCCTCGCAGAGCACCTGGTCGCGGTATGCGGAGCTCGCCGCCGAGCATGACCAGGCCAAGGCGCTGGTGCAGGCGGGTGTCGACTGGGGGCGCGCCGTGCTGAGCGACGATCGGCGCCTGAGCAACGTCGATCACCTGGGCGAACCCTGGGCGCTGCGACTGCCGCCGATGCCGGTGGACAACGGCGAACTCGCCGGCCAGATCGACGACCAGCAAGGTCTGTTCAACCTGAACAACGTGGTGGCCAACGGCGTGGTCAGTGCGGAGCGCCTCGCGCAGTTCCAGCGCCTGCTGCAGGTCCTCGACCTGCCCGCGGCCCTGGCCAACAGCCTCGCCGACTGGATCGACGCCGACAACGAGACCCTGCCGCAGGGCGGCGCCGAAGACGCCTACTACCAGACGCTGCAACCGCCGACCCTCGCCGCCAACCGCCCGCTCACCGATGTCGCCGAGCTGGCGCTGGTCAGCGGCTTTGACGAACGCGTGCGCGCGCGCCTGCGCCCGTTCGTCACGGCGCTGCCGCGCTTCACCCCGCTCAACGTCAACACCGCCCCGGCCGAGGTCCTGGTCGCCGTGGTGCAGGGGCTGGATCTCGATGCGGCGCGCGCGCTGATCGCGCAGCGCGAGCGCGCCTATTTCCGCAATGCCGCCGAGTTCAGCGCGCAATTGCCCCCGGGTGCCGTGGCGCCGGGCAACGGCATCGCCGTCTCGAGCCAGTATTTCCTGGCGAGCGTGCGCGTGACGATCGGCAGCGCGGAGGCGCGCGGCAGCGCGCTGCTCGCGCGCGAGGCGCCCGGCTGGCCCGCCGTGGTATGGAGAAAGTACCCGTGAGCCTGCTGCGCATCTACGCGCCGCTCGGCGCAGTGCCGTCGCGCTGCGAGTGGGCGCTGGTCGATGGGCCGCGGCGGGCCCGCGGCGAGGGCCCGCTCGCCGAGCTGCCGCGCACGGCGGATCGCGTGCAGCTCGTGATTCCCGCCGCGCAGGTGCTGATCACGCGCGCGCGCCTGCCGCAGGGCGCGCGCCGGCGCGCCGGATCGGTGCTGGCGTTCGCGGTCGAGGAGGCGAGCGCCGCCGAGCCCGAGGCCAACCAGGTGAGCTGGCTCGGCCGCGCGGGCGAGCTCGACGTGCTCGCAGTGGTCGACAAGCGCGGGCTCGAGCTGCGGCGCGACGCGCTCGACGCCGTGGGCGTGCGTGCCTACGAGGTGCACGCGGAGATCCTGCTGTTGCCGCGCGCGGGCCGCGAATGGAGCCTGGCGTGGGATGCCGCGGACGGCTTCGTGCGCGCCGGCGAGTTCGAGGGCGCGGCGATCGATCGCGGCGATCCGGCGTCGCCGCCGCTCGCGCTGCGCCTGATGCTCGAGGAAGCGCAGGCACGCGGCGCGCGGCCCGACGCGATCGCCCTCTACGTTGTCGCGCCGACGGCGGCGCCCGATGTCGCGGCCTGGGAACGCGAGCTCGGCCTGCCGCTGCGCGTCGAGGGCGCCTGGGATTGGCGGACAGCGCCGGCGCAGGCGGGCACCAGCCTGACGCAGGCGCGCCGCCGCTGGCGCCTTGCGCCGGGCGCGCTCGCCAGCCTGCGGCCGGCAGCCCTGATCGCCGGCGCGGCCCTTGCCGTTCACGGCGCGGCGCTGGTCGTCGACTGGGCGCGGCTCGCGAACGAGCAGCGCTCCGTGCGCGCCCAGATGCAGGCGCGCTTTCACAGCGTCTTTCCCGAGGCGATC
>JBDTMD010000001.1:0-16936 GCA_039934435.1 Burkholderiales bacterium | reverse complement strand
AACGGCAGCTTCTGCACGCCGCGCGGCCGCCACATCGTACGCGCCAAGGTCGGCGCCGGACAGCCGTTGGGCGCGGTATTCGTCCGGCGGCGGCCGACCGGCGAGATCTGGAGCCCCGCGCTGCACGCGAAGTTCCCTGGGCGCGACTGGATGCTGACGCGCATCCTCTGGCTTTCGGGCTGCGAGGTCGGCAAGAACCGCCTCGGCGACGTCGACACCATGCGCCGCATGATCTACATCCATGGCGCTCCGGACAGCGCCGAAATGGGCAAGCCCGGCTCGCACGGCTGCATCCGCATGCGCAATGCGGACGTCGCCGAGCTGTTCGATCTCGTTTCGCCCTACGCCGGAGTCGAGATCAGGGGCTGAAGGCGCTCGCGGCTGGGTGAGTGCACCACGCCTTTTTCGCAGATGATAGCCGTGATCAGTGCGGCGGGCGTCACGTCAAACGCGGGATTCCTCACTGCCACCCCGTCCGGCGCCCAGCGTTGCCCGCGGTAGCCGGTCATCTCCTCGGCCGCGCGCTCTTCGATCGGAATCTTTGAGCCATCCGCGGTCTTCGCGTCGAAAGTCGAGAGCGGCGCTGCGACGTAGAAGGGCAGGGCGTGGCGCTGCGCCAGCACGGCGAGAGTGTAGGTGCCGATCTTGTTCGCGGTATCGCCGTTGGCGGCGATGCGGTCGGCACCGACGATCACCAGATCGACCTCGCCGCGGCTCATCAGGTGGCCGGCCATGTTGTCGGCGATCAAGGTGCAGGGGATGCCCTCCTGTGCGCATTCCCAGGTGGTGAGCCGCGCGCCCTGAAGGTAAGGGCGCGTCTCGCAGGCGAGGACGGACACGCCCCTGTCTTTGGCCGAGCGCACTACGCCGAGCGCTGTTCCGTGACCGGCAGTCGCCAGCGCGCCGGTATTGCAGTAGGTCAGGATGCGAGCCTTGTCGGGCACGAGCTTGGCGCCGTTTTCGCCGATGGCCCGATTCACAGCCACGTCCTCGGCAAAGATGGCCTCGGCTTCGGCGCGCTTGTCGCGCGCGCGGCGCATGCGCTCGAGCGCCCAGAACAGGTTGACCGCCGTGGGGCGGCTCTTGGCAAGTAGGTCGTAAGAGGATTCCTTGGGCTCGAGCGCGACGCCGAATGCCGCGGCGCAACCGATCGCCGGGGCACCGCGCACCGCCATGTCGCGGATTGCGTCCGCAACGTCTTTGGCGTTGCGGCAAGTCAGGTACACGACCTGGTCCGGCAGCAGGCGCTGGTCGAGCACCTCGAGCACATCGCCTTTCCAGCGCAGCGCTTCGACTTTCACACCAGCTTTTCGGTGCCGCCGTCCACTGGCACCTGCGCGGCCGTCGTCTTGGCGAACAGTGCACCGCACATTTCGGCGGCGAGCTCGGCGACGTCCTTCGACGTCACCTCGGTCTTGAGGAGGTTGTTCTTCTTATACTGCTCGACCGTCATGTTGTAGGCCTTGGCGCGCGACGCCAGCACCTCGTCGGTCCACAGCGCCGTGTCGTAGACCGCGTTCGGGTGGACGGTGTTGATGCGAATGCCGTCCCGCGCCCATTCAAGCGCTGCGACACGCGCAAGTTGGTTCAGCGCCGCCTTGGACGCCGAGTACGCGGCCGCGCCGGGACCGGGTGCAGGAACGTTCTTCGAGCCGATGACGACCACGCGGCCGCCGCGAGGCGCCAGCTTGAGCAGGGGGTAGGCCGCCTGCATCACCAGCAGGTTGGCTTCCACGTTGACCAACATGGCGCTGCGCCAAGCCTCGCTGGAGAGGCTCTGCACAGGCGCCGAGGCAGGGAAGATGCCCTCATTCAAAACCAGCATGTCGAGGCCGCCGAAGCGCCGGGTCGCCGCATCCATGGCCTTGTCTACTGCCGCCGCATCCGTGAGGTCGCAGACCAGGCCGAGATAGTCCGGGCGCTTGTATATGTTCTCGATCGCAGGATTGCGGTCGAGGCCGATCACCGCGGCGCCGCGCCGCAGAAACGCGTCGGCGCACGCCTTGCCGATTCCCGAGGCGGCGCCGGTCACCAGTGCCACCTCGCCCTCGAACGCCGGCGGCATGCCGCCCTTGCGCAGCTTGGCCTGTTCCAGGTCCCAGTACTCGATGTCGAAAGTATGCCGGTCCCCGAGCGCGCGCCAGCCGCCGAGCGCCTCTGCGCGCAGGATTACATCGACGGTGTGCTCGTAGAGCTCTTCGACGATGCGCGCATCCCTGGCGGTGCGCCCGAATGCGGCAAAGCCGAGTTCTGGATCGAGCGCCATGCGCGGCGCCGGATCGAGCATGGTCTTGGGTGCCTTTGCCGTCGCCGCATTGCGCTCGAAGTAGGCACGGTAGGCCGACGTGAATGCGGCAACGTCGCGCCCGAGCATGGGCACCGGCTTGGTACGGATCACGTGATCCGGCGTGGCGGGGCCGCCTTGCGAAATTCGGGCCACGTCCGGATGGCGCGCGAAGCCGAGGAAACGCGGCACATCATTGCACAGGCAGAGCAGAGGAAAACCCGCTGCATGCGATACATCGCGGCGCAATAGCGCCGCTTCCTCGCGCTTGAACGCCGGCGCCGGCGCCGCGGGCAGCCCGATGCTCCACGCCTTTTTCGCCGCGAGGTAGTTCTCCGCCATGCTCACCAGCTCGATCATCAGCTCGTAGGACTCGCGTGCGTCCGCGGCGAACGAGAACATGCCGTGCGAGAGCAGCACCATGCCCACAGTGCCTTTTTTCACCTGCTTCGGAAATTCGCGCGCGCAGTAGGCCGCCAGATCGAACCCGGCCATGATGTATGGGATGATCACCGCTTTGTCGCCATAGATGTCGCGGGCGCGCGCCTCGCCGTCCGGCGAATTGGACACCGACAGCACGGCGTCGGCGTGCGTGTGGTCCACGTACTTGTGCGGCAGGATGGCGTGCAGGATGGTTTCCACCGAAGGTGCCGGCGCGCCGGCGCGCAGCGTGTGCGTAGCGAGCTCGTTGACCATCTGCGGATCGGACAGTGAGGGCAGCGCGGCGAGCCGGCGGATGTAGGCGAGCTGGACCGGGGCGAAGCCGGCCGTCTCGATGGTCTCCATGTCCCAGCCGCTGCCCTTCACGTAGAGAACCTCCTCCTCCTCGCCGAACAGGTTTTTCTCGCGCAGCTTGACTGAGGTATTGCCGCCACCGTGCAGCACCAGCGACTTGTCGCGCCCGAGCAGGCGCGACGTATAGACGCGCAGGCCGAGCGGGCCGGAAAACTGCGCGGCCTCGGCGTCGTTCCACAGGCTTTTCATCCGGCGAATTATACTTTTGCGCCATGCCACGCATCGAACTGCTCGACTGGACCTCGGCGCATGCGGAATCGAGCCGCGTCCGCACCCTCGTGTTTGTCGAAGAGCAGGGCGTCCCCGTCGAAATCGAGATGGACGACAAGGACGCCGCCAGCGTGCACGCGATCGCTTACGTCGATGGCAGGGCGGTTGGCACCGGCCGGCTGCTGCCCGACGGCCACATCGGGCGCATGGCGGTGCTCAGACAGAGCCGTAAGCGCGGTGTAGGCGGCGCGATCCTGACCTGCCTGGTGGACGAGGCACGCCGGCGGGGGATGATGGAAGTCGTGCTATCGGCGCAGACGCACGCGCTCGGCTTCTACCGCAAGCACGGGTTTCTCGAGCAGGGCGCGATTTTCGAGGAAGCCGGGATCCCGCATCAGGAGATGAGGCGCGTCCTGAACTCATAGCGCAACGTCGCTTCCTCGATCCCTTCGCTATCGAATGCGCGTTCGGCGAAGCGCGTCTCGGCGCCCTGCAGCAGCACGCTCGAGCAGCGCGTGCCGTAGCGTTCATCGACGATGCGCGCCGGCGCCAGCACCTGGAACAGGGGCTCGAGCGACGCCGGACTCGCGCGAAAACGCGTCTTGTGTGCTTCGACGTCAGGCGAATCGAGAAGCAGGTTTCCCAGCCCGTACCACCCCGGCACCAGGCGACGCGGCGCGCCGCCGCGATTTGTCAGCCACCACAAGGCCTCGCCATCCGCGGCGAGTAGATTGAAGCCGCTGTATTCCGACTTGCGCTCGGCGAGCCGCGGCACGTCCACGCCATCCAAAAACCGCGTCACCAGCGCGCCGCGCGATTCGGCGGCGCCGGGCTCCGTGCCGCCGCGATAGTTCGTGACCGCGGCGAAGCGCCCGCCACGCGATACGCCCATCCAGGTGCCGTGTGCCTGCAAGTCTCGGCCGGCGAGAACGTCGGTCTTGTCGTCCCAGAACGCGGCGCGCGCCGCCGGGCGGCCGTGGAACTCGTCGCGATTGGCGGCGACGACCAGCGGATAGTCCTCATGCACACGCCAGGCGACGAGGATCAGGCACATACGAAGCGCTCGACATGGCGCTGCAGCCCGAGCGGCGCGGCTTCCTGCTCGAGCAGCGACACGAACGCCCGGTCGTCGCTCACGTCTTCATAGACTTCCATGTAGGTGCCCGGCTCGTCCCGGCGCCGCAGCCAGCGGCCGCGCACCCCGGTCGCACGCTCGACCGCCTCGAACAGCCGCTCGATTTCCGGGCGCAGCGCGGGCAGCCGATCGGCGTCTACGCGGTAGTAGACGAAAAAACTGGTCATGCGTAGGGCAGGGGCAGGAGCTCGAGAGCGGGGCCGTCGGCTGCGCGCAGCCGGATCGGCCTGGCGCCTTCGAGCGCACTGATCTGTGCCACGGCGAGCAGCTCGCTGCCGCCCTCTGGCACAGGCGCCGCATTCACCACGACACCGCTCGCCTGGCCGGGCAGATCGTCCGCGAACAACTCGTCGCCGGCCGCGGCCTGCGCCGCCACCCGGGCGCGTGCCATGCGTCGCTTGAGAACGCCGCGGTACTGAGTGCGCGCGACGATCTCCTGTCCGGGGTAGCAGCCTTTCTTGAAATCGACGGCGCCCAGGCGCTCGAGATTGACCATCTGCGGCACGAACAGGTCCTGCGTGGCGAGCGTCACCTGCGGCCGGCCGGCACGAATCTCTTCGAGCGCCCAGGCACCCTCGTCGGTCACGTTCGCGATCGCCGCCACGCGCTCGCGCTGTGCTACGGGCACCACCGCCCAATAGCGCTGTGACGCCACCTGAACGACGCTGCCGCTATCGGCTTGCGCGACGCGCATCGAGCCCTGCGGCACAGAGAGCCCACGTGATGAAAGTCGTTCAGCAGCGCCGTCGCCCCACACGCCGAACTGCGCCCATTCACTGCTCGCATCGACGAGCTTGGCCTTGGTGCGCAGGATGAACATCGACAAGCGCTTCGCCACGGCGGGTGCCAATTCACGCGGCACTTGCAGCAGAAAATCATCGCCGCGCATGAAGACGACGAATGTGGCGAGCAGGCGACCCTTCGCGGTGCACCAGCCGGCAATGCGCGACTCGCCGTCGGCAAGTGCAGCGACATCGCTCGTCAGTTGCGCATGCAGAAAAGCGCGCGCCTCGTCGCCCTTACACGACAGCAGTCCGAGTCGCTGCAGTTCGGCCGCGGAGTAGGAAACCCTGGTGTCCATCGTAGAATGCCTGCAGCAATTTTATGCCGAAATACGCCTCTCGCTCCCTGCGCAAGCTGCTTTCGCTCGCGATCTTCGGCATCGTGGCGGCCGGAGCATACGGCGCGTGGTACGCATTCACGCCCGTGCCGGCGTCGACCCTGCCGGTGGCATTCGAAGTGCCACCCGGGAGCGGCCTGCGCGCCACTGTGCGCGTGCTTGAAAAAGCGGGCCTGGAGGTGAGGCCGCTGCATTTCGAGATCTACGCGCGCCTGACCGGTCGTGCAGGAGCGATCAAGGCTGGAAACTACGAAGTTGCGGCGCCGTCGAGTCCGGCTGAGATCCTCGACAAGCTGACGCGCGGCGCCGTCATGCAGGCCGAGCTGCGCATCATCGAGGGCTGGAATTTCAGCCAGCTGCGCGCCTCGCTCGACGCCAGCCCCTACCTGCGCCACGACACGGAAGGACTGAGCGAGGCCGACCTGCTCGCACGCGTTGGCGCAACGGAGCGCCATCCCGAAGGCTTGTTCTTTCCCGATACATACCTGTTTGCGCGCGGCTCGAGCGATCTCGCCGTGCTACGCCGGGCCTACCGCGCGATGCAGCACCATCTGGCAGGGGAATGGGCGCTGCGCGCGGCTGACGTGCCTTACAAGACACCCTACGACGCGCTTGTCATGGCGTCGATCGTCGAAAAGGAGACCGGCCGCGGCGAGGAGCGCGACCAGATTGCCGGCGTGCTGGTGAACCGGCTGCGCATCGGCATGGCCCTGCAGGCCGATCCGACCGTAATCTATGGCCTGGGCAAGGAATTCGACGGCAACCTGAAGCGCGTGCATCTGAATACCGACGGGCCCTACAACACGTACACGCGTCCCGGCCTGCCACCCACGCCGATCGCGCTTCCGGGACGCGCATCGCTGCGCGCGGCGCTGCGCCCCGCGCAGACCAAGGCCCTGTACTACGTTTCGCGCGGGGACGGCACCAGCCAGTTCTCGCGCAACCTCGAAGAGCACAACCGCGCAGTGTCAAAATACCAGCTGCAACCGAGGAAGAAATGACTCGCGGACGCTTCGTGACGCTCGAGGGGGTGGACGGTGCCGGCAAGTCCACGCACGTGGCGTGGATCGCAGAGCGCCTGCGCGTGCCGGGCCGCACGGTGCTGGTGACCCGCGAGCCGGGCGGAACAGCGCTCGCCGAGCGCCTGCGCGAGCTGGTGCTGGCGGAGCCGATGGACCCCATCGCGGAAACCATGCTGCTGTTCGCGGCGCGTGCCGATCATGTGCAGCGGGAGATCGGGCCGGCGCTGGCGGCCGGCAGCTGGGTCCTGTGCGACCGCTTCACCGACGCCACTTTTGCCTACCAGGGAGGGGGAAAGGGCGTGGCGGCGGAGCTGATCGCCCACCTCGCGAAGGTGTCGCATAACGGGCTGCTCCCCGATCGCACGCTGGTTTTCGACTGCCCATACGAGGTAAGCCGCGAGCGCCTGAACCGTGCCGCGCGCACGCCTGACCGGTTCGAGCGCGAAGACAGCGAGTTTTTCGGGCGCGTTCGCCAGGCCTACCTGGCGCTGGCCCGGTCGGACCCCGAGCGCATACGAGTGATCGACGCCACCGGTACGCCGGGGGCAATAAAGAAACAAGTTGAGGAAGAGATCTCAGATATCTGATTAATATGCTTTATCCTTGGCAGAATATGGCATGGGAGACGCTCGGCGCGAAGCTCGGCCAGCTTCCGCACGCGTTGCTGATTCAGGGCGCCCAGGGCATCGGCAAGCTCGCGCTGGCCGAGCGCTTTGCCCAGCGGCTGCTGTGCGAGGCTGCGAACGAGCGAAATTCGCCGTGCGGCAAATGCGATGGCTGTCGCTGGATTGATGCCGGTAGTCATCCGGACCTCAGGCGCGTTGAACCCGAGGCGCTGGCGCGCCGGTACGGCGCTGAAGACCCGGAACAGCCGGCTGCGGAACCCGGACGTACAACGAAGCCGAGCAACGAAATCAAGGTCGACCAGATCCGCGCGCTGGACGGTTTTCTCAATCTCAAGTCGCACCGGGGCGGTCGCCGGGTGGCACTGGTGCATCCTGCCGAGGCCATGAACCCGAACGCAGCCAATGCGCTGCTCAAAGGGCTCGAGGAACCCCCGGGCAGCGCGCTGTTCATCCTCGTTTCGCATCGCCCGGCACGCCTGCTGGCGACGATACGCAGCCGGTGCGTCGCTGTTCCGATCGAGGTTCCGGAGACTGCGGCGTCCCTTGCGTGGCTTGAAGGCCAGGGGTTGCCCGAGCCAGCTCCGTGGCTGGCCTTTGCCGGCGGCTCGCCGTTAGTGGCTCTGAGCCTGGCCACGGAGGCAGGTGCAACCCTTGCGCGCCTTCGGGGGGCTCTCAAGGCACGGGACCTGGATACCTTGCGTGCAGTCAACGACCGCGAGCAGCTGGAACAACTGGCGGAAGTGCTGCAGAAGCACGCCCTGGACAGCGCTTTTGCCGCCTATGGCGGCCGTGCCAAGTACGGGAGTGCCGCGGGCGCTCGTCAGGGAGCCGCGTGGCTGCGTTTTGCAAGGCTAATGGGGCGGAACAGGGCGCTGGCGCGGCACCCGCTCAATCCGCGCCTATTTGCAGGGGAGATGCTGCGGGAGATGCCTGAGGAGTGAACTAGGACGACTGCGAACCTTGACTCTGTACATATTTAACATAATACACAATGTTCAACTTACCTCAATCCCCAACCCTCAGTTCCAGTCCTTGGCGGGCGGGATCGGTAGTCTGAAAACGGCGATCCCTTCCTCGACCAGCGATTCATGCTCTTCACGGCTCGCCTGGCCACGGATCATGCGCACGGGCGCCTCATGGTGGTGAATACGGCGTGCCTCAGCAGGAAAAGCCGACCCCACGTCCTCCGAGCGCGTCAGGATCTCGTCCAGCATCCGCGAGTAGAGCTTCTGCGCCAATGCCATGGGATCCTGCCCTGTCGTGGCGGGGGCGGCAGGTTGTGGCGCCCCAGCGTTGAAGCGCGTCGCCGAGGGGATGCGCTCGATCTCCTGCGCGCCGCATGTCGGGCAGCCGACCCGACCCTGCGAACGCTGCGACGCGTACTCAGCAGCCGAGGCGAACCAGCCTTCGAACTGATGGCCCGCACCGCATTGCAGGTCGAAAATCTTCATGTCTCGGATTCTATTACGATGTCGGGGCAATGACCGCGGACCGCCTAGAAGGCAAGTGGATTGACCTGTTTGCAGAAGTATTCGCGCGCTGCAAGGTAGCGACGGGCGATGCCTGCGCCATTCTGTCGGAATCGCAATCCCGCGCTCTCAATGTGCAGATCGCCGAACTCGCGCTGCACAGGCTCGGCGCGCGGCCTTTCCATGTCGTGGTTCCCACGCCGCGCCAGCTGGCTCCCGTGCCGGTACGCTCGACCGGCGCCTCGATTGCGCTGCAGGGCCTGGCGCCAGCCCTGCAGGCCCTTGCGGCGTCGACTTTCATTGCCGATTGCACCCTGGAAGGGCTGATGCATGCCGCCGAACTGCCGGTGATACTCAAGGGCGGGGCCCGCGTACTCTACATCTCCAACGAGCACCCCGAGGTCCTCGAGCGCCTGGCGCCCTCCTCCGCCGATGAGCAGAAGGTGAGGGCGGCCATGCGTCGCCTGAAGGACTCGAAACTGATGCAAGTGACCTCGGCCGCGGGCACCGACTTGAGCATCCAGGTTGCCGGGGCGCGCGTGGGCGGCGTATGGGGCTACACGGAAAAGCCGGGCACCCTTTCGCACTGGCCGGGCGGTCTTTGCCTTTGTTTTCCGCGCGCGGGCAGCGTCAACGGCACCCTGGTCATGGCACCGGGGGATCTCAACCTGACCTTCAAGCGCTATGCCGAATCGGCGGTCCGGCTGGCGATCGAGAATGACTATGTGACGCGCATCGAAGGCGACTCGCTCGACGCCGAGCTGACGCGGTCCTACTTCGCTGCCTGGGGCGACCGCGACGCCTATGCCGTGTCGCATGTCGGCTGGGGCATGAACGAGCGCGCGCGCTGGGACGCGCTGGTGATGTACGACCGCGCCGACGTCAACGGCACGGAGCAGCGGTCATTTGCCGGTAATTTCCTGTATTCGACGGGCGCCAATGAGGTCGCCGGCCGGCATACGCTCGGGCATTTCGACCTGCCGTTCCGGAACTGCACTGTGGCGCTGGACGGCGATGCCGTGGTGCGAGAGGGCAAGCTGGCCGCGTGAGCCCGCTGCTGTTCCTGCACGGAGTGGGCGGCGGCCGCGCCGCATGGGACCGGCAGCTGCCCTATTTCGCCGCGCTCGGCTATCGCGCGCTCGCCTGGGACCAGCCGGGATATGGGGACACCCCTCCCGTGGAGCCCTACGATCTCGAGCGAGTGGCGGGCGTACTTGCCGGCCTCATCGGCAAACAGCCCGCTGTGCTGGTGGGACACAGCATGGGCGGCTTCGTCGCGCAGGAGGCCTACGCAAGATATCCCGAACGGGTGCGCGCCCTCGTGCTCTGCTTCACCAGCGCCGCCTTCGGCGGTGGCGAAGGCGATTTTGCCCGGCAGTTCATCGCCGCACGCATCGGCCCGCTCGATGCGGGCGAGACCATGGCTGAAATCGCGGCGCGGCTGATGCCGGCGATGCGCGGCGCGCAGTCGCAGCCCGAGGGTCTGGCGCACGCCGAGCGCGTCATGGCCGGCGTTCCGCCCGACACCTATCGCAAGGCGGTACGGTTGCTGACCACATTCGACCGCCGTGCGCAGCTGCCGGAAATTCGCGTTCCGACACTGCTGGTCGCAGGAAGTGACGACCGAGTCGCCCCGCCCGCCGTCATGGAGCGCATGGCACGGAAGGTCGCCGGCGCAGAGTACGTGCTGCTCGAGGGCTGTGGCCACCTCGGCCCGATGGACCGGCCGGAGCCATTCAACCAGGTGCTCGCCGAATTTCTCCAGCGTCACATGCTCTGAGGTCACCCATGGATGCGCGACTGCCCCAGACCGATCCGCGCTATAGCGTCGCCGGCTCGAACTATGCTCTGAACGGCAAGCAAAAAACGCTGCTGGCGCTTGCCGAGGAGCTCGGTCCGCGCTTTGCCGCGCGTGCGGAAGGCTACGACCGCGAAGCAAGCTTTCCATTCGAGAACTACGCCGAACTGCGGGATGCGGGCATGCTCGGCCTGTGCGTGCCGGAGAAGTTCGGCGGCAAGGGGGCGGACCTGAAGACCTACGCCCTGGTTTCGGCGACGCTCGGCAAATACTGCGGCGCCACCGCCCTCACGTTCAACATGCACGCCTGCTCCACCTTGTGGCCGGGTGTGCTCGCCGACGATCTCGACATGACGCGTGAGCAGCGCGCCGAGCACGAGCGGTATCGGGCGGTGCACTTCGAGCGCGTCGTTAAGAACGGGGCGGTTTATGCGCAGCCGTTTTCGGAGGGCAGCGCTGCAGCGGCCGGCAAAGCGCCGTTCGGCACCACCGCAGCCAAGGTCGACGGCGGTTGGCTGGTCAACGGCAAGAAGATTTTCGCCTCGCTGTCGGGCGCCGCGAACTACTACGGCGTGCTATGCACCGAAAACAAGCCCGAGCTCTCGATGCGCGACACCCTTTACCTGGCAGTACCGGGCGATGCGCCGGGATTCACGATCACCGGCGACTGGGACCCGCTCGGCATGCGCGGCACGGTTTCGCGCACGCTGGTCTTCAAGGACGTCTTCGTGCCCGACGAGGGCGCGATGATGCCGCGCGGCGTGTACTTCCAGGCGGCGAGTCGCTGGCCCCACATGTTCACCACGCTCTCGCCCACCTACCTGGGAATCGCCATCGCCGCCTACGAATTCACGGTCCGATACCTGCGGGGTGAACTGCCCGGCATGCCGCCGGTCAAGCGCCGCATGTATCCAACGAAGCAGATCGCCGTGGCGGAAATGTGGGTAAAGCTGGAACAGACGCGCGCGCTGTTCCTGCGCATGCTCGAGGATGCACGCGTGGATCCGCCGAAGGATGCGCGCCTTCGCGCCTACGCCACGCAGTACACGATCATGGAGAACGCCAACGACATCTGCCGGCTCGCCATCCGTACCTGCGGCGGGCAGTCGATGCTGAAATCGCTGCCGCTGGAGCGCCTGTACCGCGACTCGCGTTGCGGATCGCTGATGCTGCCCTGGACGGCCGAGCTCTGCCTGGATCGCATTGGACGCGAGGCGTTGTACGAGCCTGGAGAAGACGACTGACTTGAACCTCTCGCGCATCGTCGAGCACTGGGCGAACCACTGTCCGTCGAGAGTGGCGCTGCATTTCGAGGGCGAAGACTGGACTTATGCCGAGCTGTGGCGGCGCATCGAGGATGCCACGCGCGCGCTGCAGGTCGCCAGAGGCGAGCGCATCGCCTGGCTGGGATACAACCATCCGGACATGCTGGTGCTGCTGTTCGCGGCGGCGCGCCGCGGCGCCATGCTGGTACCGCTGAACTGGCGGCTGACCGCTGCCGAGCACCGCGCGATCCTGAGCGATTGCCAGTCGCGCTGGCTGTTCAGCGATGCCGATTTTTCAGGCGCGGCCCGCGACCTCGGCACGCCCGTCGGCAGTCTCGACGCGGACATGGCTTCCGCGCCGATCGGAACTGACGACGATGAACTGCTGATCGTCTACACATCCGGCACCACCGGCAGGCCCAAGGGCGCGGTACTGTCGCAGGCAGCGCTGCTGTACAACGGTTACAACTCCATCCACGCGCACGACCTCGGACAGGCGGACCATGTGCTGAGCACGCTGCCGCTGTTCCACGTCGGTGGCCTGAACAATCAGACCGTCCCTGCCCTGCTCGCCGGCGCTACGGTCACCCTGCATAAGCGCTTCGAGCCGGCCGCCTGGCTTCACGACGTGCAATCAAGGAAACCCACCCTGTCACTGCTGGTGCCGGCGACGATGCAGGCCGTCATTGGGCACCAGGCCTGGGCCGGCTGCAACCTGAGCTCGTTGCGCCTGATCCATACGGGATCCATGGTGGTGCCGGAGTCGCTGATCCGCGCATTCCACGAGCGCGGCGTGCCCGTCGGCCAGATCTATGGCGCAACCGAAACGGCGCCCATCGCCACGGTGCTGCGCCGGGAAGACGCGCTGCGCAAAGTGGGCAGTGCGGGCAAGGCTGCGCTGCACTGCGACGTAAAGCTCGCCGACGGCGAAATTCTCGTGCGTGGCCCCAATGTCATGCGGCGCTACTGGAACGATCCGGCGGCGACCTCGCAGGCGCTGGACAGCGACGGCTGGTTCCGCACCGGCGACCTGGCGCGCCTCGACGAAGATGGATTCTTCTGGATCATGGGGCGCTTGAAAGACGTGATCATCTCGGGCGGCGAGAACATTTATCCTGCTGAACTCGAGAACGTGATGGCCGATTGCCCCGCTATCGCGGAGGCCGCGGTTATCGGCGTAGCGGATGCGAAATGGGGCGAGGCCGCGTGCGCGGTAGTGGTGCGCAAGGTCGGCGCGGCGATCGACGAAGCCACGGTGCTTGCGTTGTTCCGGGACCGACTGGCGCGCTATAAGCATCCGCGCCGCGTCGTGTTCGCCGACACATTGCCGAAGAATGCCCTTGGCAAGGTGCAGAAGCACGAGCTGAAGAAAATGATTTAAGCCGCTCAGGTTACCTGGAGTTCGACGGCACCGAGCGCGCCCGCGTCGAAGCGCAGCCGGTCGCCCGCCTGCGGAAATTTGGACGTCACCAGGCTGCCCGTTATCACCACGTCGCCGCCGCGCAGGGCCTGGCCGCGGCGCGCAAGGTGATTCGCCACCCAAGTGAGTGCGGTGAATGGGTGGCCCATGCTGTCGGCGCCGTACCCTTCTCCGACTAGCTCGTCGTTAACGAAAGCAGTGCCGCGCAGAGTGGCCAGGTCAATGCTGCGCCAATTGGTCGTCGGCTCGCCCAGAACAGCACCTTCGGTCCATGCATTGTCCGCCGCCAGCTCCAATCCCCGCGACGCCAGGGTGGCGTAGTCGGCACTGCGGTCGTCCGCCAATTCGAAGGCCGGCATCACGGCATCCACAGCGGCGGCCACCTCTTCCGCGCTGTAGGAGGCACGCGGTGTCGGCAGGTCAGCCTTCATGCGCACCGCGACCTCGAATTCGACCACCAGGCGTCCATAGTCCAATGCACGCACCGACGCGGGTCCGCGTACGAGCTGGCGCGCATGCAGCTGCCCTGCGATCGGCGCCGACAGACCCACCATGTCGCGCATGCGCGACGTCGTCAGTGCAATCTTGTGCCCGGCAACGTCGCCGCAATCGCGCGCCTTGAGTGCGACGAATGCATCCTGCACGGCGTACGCCTCCTTCATATCGCGTGGCGCAAGTACAGCCGGCATGTGCCGCGAAGGCGTCTTTTCGAGGTGCTGACGTACCAGCCAGCGTGCGGCCCGGTTGGTCCGGTCTGTAGCGTCGGCGCGCATGAATTCGATTCTAGCGGTTGCCGTGAGCGCCGGCTTTGCCGACAATAGGCGCCGAAAAGGATCCCCAATGCCCCTCGCCCACCGAAGTTACGAAAACGCTCTCGTGCTGGCGCCCACCGGCCGCCTCGACCACGATAACTGCGAAGCCTTCCGCGAAGAGCTGGCGCCCCATCTCGAGCGCTCGGCAAAGGACAGCGCGGCCATCGTCCTCGACCTTTCGGGGCTGGAGTACGTCTCCAGCGCCGGCCTGCGCTGTTTCATGCTGGCGGCGAAGCAGGCCAAGGCGCAGAACAGCCGCGTTGTCATTGCCGCGATGCAGCCGGTGGTTGCGGAAATTTTCCAGATCGCCCGCTTCAATCTCGTGTTCGAAGCCTTTCCCAAGGTGCGCGACGCGCTCGCCGCGCTGTCGCCGGCAGCCGTCGCCGCGTTCGACCGGGGATAGGACGGGTGCGCGTCCGCTTCTGGGGCACGCGCGGCTCGATCCCCGTTGCGCTGACCTCCGCGGACATCCGCGACAAGGTCGCGCTGGCGCTGTTTCGGGCCGAGGGCCGGCGCTTTGAGTCGGTAGGCGAGGCGCACGATTTCGCCGTCAAGCACCTGGATTTTTCGCTCACGAATACCTACGGTGGGCATTCCCCCTGCGTCGAGCTGGAGACCGGCACCGATGAGTACCTGGTCTGCGACATGGGCAGCGGGGCGCGACCGTTTGGCGCCCATGTGCTCGCGCGCCAGTCCGGCCGCCCGGCGTCCGTCAACGTGTTCATGTCGCACGTGCACTGGGATCACATCATGGGCTTTCCGTTCTTCGGGCCGGCCTACGTCCCGGGCACCCATATCCGCATCCACGGCTGCCACGACGTCATCGAGCAGGCGTTCCGGCTGCAGCAGGCGCCGCCCTGCTTCCCGGTCGAGTTCTCGCAGCTCGCCGCAGACATCGAGTTTGTGAAGCTGGCGCCGGGGCGGGAGCACGAGATTGCCGGCGCGCGGGTGACGCCCACGCCGCAGATGCACTCCGGCGATTCCTACGGTTACCGCTTCGAGGTGGGCAACAAGGTGTTCATCTACACGACCGATTCCGAGCACAAACTTGAGAACCGCGCCCAGACCGAGCGCTTCGTGCGCTTCTTTCGCGATGCCGACCTGGTGGTGTTCGACGCCATGTACTCGCTGGCCGACGCCATCTCGGTGAAGGCGGACTGGGGCCACTCCAGCAACATCATTGGCGTCGAGCTGTGCCAGATGGCGCGCGTCAAGCACCTGGTGCTGTTCCACCACGAGCCGGCCTATGACGATGCGACGATCGAAGGCGTGCTGCGCGAAACACGGCGTTTCGAAGAATTGACGCGCGGCACGCAGGCGCTGCAGGTCTCGGCCGCCTACGACGGCTTGGAAATCGACGTGTGAGTTCCGCCTGGTCCAAGCAGGCTGGACCACTGGCGATCGTGATCGTCTTGTTGCTGCTGCTTGCGGCGCAACCGCCGTTCGTGGTCGGTTTGCGCCATGCGTTGTTCGACGGCTACCAGAAGCTGTTTCCGCGCGAGCGTATTAGCGCCCCGGTGATCGTGGTGGCGATCGACGAGCCCGCGCTGGAACGCTACGGTCAGTGGCCGTGGCCGCGAACGCGCGTGGCGCAGCTTCTCGCCAGAATTTCCAGTGCCGGCCCGGCAGCCATCGGCATCGACCTGCTGTTTCCAGAACCTGATCGCTTTTCGCCGGCGGAGATTGCGCGCGAGGTGCAGGAGCTCTCCACGGATGTCGCACGGCGCTTGCGCTCGCTGCCGTCCAATGACGCCGCGCTGGCTTCCGCCATTGCCGGACACGCGGTCGTGCTCGGGATTGCCGGTCTTGAAACCGTAGATCCGCGCTTCGAGCGCCCGCCACTGGCGGCTCCCGTGTTGATTGCCGGCGCCTCGAAAATCGCACTGCGACGCTTCAACGGACATCTGCAGAGCTTGCCGCTCATCGATCGCGCCGCGGCCGGCCGCGGCTTGCTTAGCGTGGATCCCGAAAGCAGCGTCATACGCCGCGTCTTGGCCGCGGCTCTCGTCGACGATGTCATCGTGCCCGCTCTCAGCGTGGAGATGCTGCGGGTGGCGAGCGGCGCCCCGCTGGCGCTTGTCGGCCGCGGCCAGGACCAGATCGAGGTCCGACTGGAAGATATCTCCATCCCGGCGCATGCCGACGGCAGTTTCTGGATCCGTTACGGGCCACACGATCCTGCCCGATTCGTGTCCGCCGCAGCGGTGCTGGACGGCAACGTGGATGCGCAGGAACTGCATGACAAGCTGGTACTGGTCGGCGTAACCGGGCTCGGCCTGCTCGACTTCCAGACGACGGCACTCGGCGAACGCATACCCGGTGTGGAAATCCACGCGCAGATCCTGGAGCAGATCTTCGACGGGCAATTCCTGCGCCGTCCCGCGACCTTGCGCGCGCTCGAGCTTGCGCTGCTGGCGGTTGCGGCGCTGATGTTCGCGTTTACCGTACCCTCGCTCAGCGTCGGCGCCTCGATCGGTCTGTACCTCGCGGTGATGGCGTTCCTGGCGGCGTTGGGGATCGAAGGGTTCCGGCTGGAAGGCCTGCTGCTGGACGTCGCCTGGCCGGCAATCGGGGCGACCGCGGTATTTGGCATCGTACTGGCGCAGGCGCTGAGCGAGGCGGACGACCAGCGGCGCCAATTGCGCGAGCAGGCGGCACGGGTGACCGGCGAACTGGAGTCGGCGCGCCGCATCCAGATGGGCCTGCTGCCCGCGCCGCGAGCGCTGTTTGCCGGCGAAAAGCGCTTCCGTATCGATGCTCTGCTGGAGCCGGCGCGCACCGTCGGCGGCGATTTCTACGACTGCTTCATGGTGGACGCGAACCGGCTGTTCTTCATCGTTGCCGATGTCTCGGGCAAGGGTCTGCCGGCGAGCCTGTTCATGGCGCTGTCCAAGACGCTGCTGAAGAGCGCGGCACGGCGTGCGGATGATGTTGGCAGGCTGATGGAGCACGCCAATGCCGAGGTGTCGCGCGAAAACCC